>NZ_JAUBVE010000001.1:267717-387005 GCF_036705715.1 Microcoleus sp. AT3-D2
CTTTACAGCAGCAATTCGCCGAAAAAGAACACCGGGAACACGAGTTTCAGCAGCAGCTAGCCGAAAAATCCAGTGCTCTGGAATCTTTACAGCAGCAATTCGCCGAAAAAGAACACCGGGAACACGAGTTTCAGCAGCAGCTAGCCGAAAAATCCAGTGCTTTGGAATCTTTGGAGCAGCAATTCGCCGAAAAAGAACACCGGGAACACGAGTTTCAGCAGCAGCTAGCCGAAAAATCCAGTGCTTTGGAATCTTTGGAGCAGCAATTAGCTACCGAAAAGCAAAATTTGGCACAGCAATTGCAGCAAACCGTGTCGCAGTCGAGTTACGAATCTTTGCAGCACGAGTTAGCAGAAAAGTCAAGTACGATCGGCGACTTCCAAGTTCAACGAAGCAAGTTGCAATCTCTAGAAAATCAATTGAGCCAGAGTGCGGCGATACAGCGAAATTACGACGCTTTGCAGCAACAGTCTCAAGAACAGCTAAGAACAATCAAAGCTTTACGGGAACAGCTAGCTCAAATGCAGGCTGTGGCTGGGATTGGCGAAGCTTATCTCAACAAGTGGCGCCGTCCCTGATTCTCTCATCAGCACGGCACAGTCTAACGCTCCGGGTGCGCCCGGAGCACTTTACCCCTCAAACGTCCTCTAAACTCGGACGACTGCTCTTGTAGCGATAGATTTCAAGCTGTCGCTACAAGAGCTTTTTATTGCAAAATATGAGCATACTATTAAGAAATATTACAAAAAATAAATTATGACAGGCGATCGCACCCCTTTTGGCAAATCCAGTCCAGCAGACACTAAGGGCCGCGTCACGGTAATTGGAGGCGGCATCGGCGGGCTCACAGCAGCCGCCCTGCTAGCCCGCAGAGGATACAAAGTGCTAGTCTTAGACCAGGCGATCGTCCCCGGAGGATGCGCTTCCACCTTCAAACGCAAAGGCTTTACCTTCGATGTCGGCGCCACGCAGGTTGCAGGATTGGAACCCGGAGGCATTCACCACCGCATTTTCTCAGAATTAGACATAGAACTTCCCGCCGCTACACCCTGCGATCCCGCTTGTGCGGTGTTTTTGCCGGGAGAAACTGCACCGATTAGCGTGTGGCGAGATCCGCAAAAATGGCAGCAAGAAAGGCAGCGGCAGTTTCCCGGAAGCGAACCTTTTTGGCAATTATTGTCTGCATTGTTCAAAGCTAGCTGGAAATTTCAAGGGCGCGATCCAGTTTTACCGCCCAGAAACTTCTGGGATTTCTGGCAATTAATTCAAGCAGTTCGCCCCGATACTCTAATTACTTTGCCTTTCACTTTTATGACAGTGGGAGATGCTTTGCGGCTTTGTGGGTTGGGCGACAATTTGCGCTTGAGAACTTTTCTGGATTTGCAGTTAAAATTGTATTCTCAAGTCGATACCGAAGAAACGGCGCTACTTTACGCGGCGACGGCTTTAGGAGTTTCGCAAGAGCCGCAGGGATTGTATCATCTAGAAGGAAGTATGCAGGTGTTGAGCGATCGACTGGTAGAGGCGATCGAACGAGACGGCGGCAAAGTCCTGTTGCGGCATACAGTTGAAAGCATTATCACAGCCAACGGCAAAGCCACCGGTACAGTCATTCGCAATCAAAAAACAGGCGAAGTTTGGACAGAAACAGCCGATCGCATTGTTGCCAACGTGACAGCGCAAAATCTAGTAAAATTGTTGTCAGGCGAGCCGATTGTCGAAAATTTAACAGATAAATTATCTGTTAAATCAGAGATTTCAGAGACAAAAAACCAGCTCCCAAATCAAATGGCAGGCTACAAATATCGAGTTGATAAACTGCCACCTGCATCCGGTGCATTTGTCATATATTTGGGAGTGCATGAAAGCGCAATTCCGGAAAATTGTCCGCCCCACCTTCAGTTTCTCTACGATTACGAAGGTGAGATTGGTGAGAATAATTCATTATTTGTTTCAGTCAGTCATCCGGGAGATGGCCGAGCACCGGAGGGAATGGCGACAATTATCGCTTCCTCATTTACTGATACTCGAATGTGGTGGAATTCGGTTGATTATGAAGGATTAAAGCAAAAATACAGCGCAGGGGCGATCGCCCGTTTGAGCGAATATTTCGATTTGATGCCAGAGTCGATCGTACACCAAGAAGCCGCCACACCCCGCACCTTTGCCCGCTACACGGCGAGAGATAGAGGCGTTGTGGGTGGCATCGGGCAGCGAATACCAACCTTCGGCCCCTTCGGATTTGCCAACCGCACACCAATTAAAAACTTGTGGTTAGTAGGCGACTCCACCCATCCCGGAGAAGGAACTGCTGGTGTTTCTTATTCTGCTTTAACAGTAGTGCGGCAAATGGAAGCCACCTCTAAAATCTAAGAGGACACGGCAATGCAGTTTCCCTAGCGCAAAAAATAATTAATCGCGCGAGAGATGTAACTATCGCGCGATTAAATTTAGGGAACAGTTACAGCAGATTGCAGGTTTATGAGGTACGCGGGGCAATCCCATGCCTCATGCCCCATGCCCCATGCCCGACCCCAGACTGTACCTATATTGCTGAAAACCGCTGTAACAGTCAACAGTCAACAGTCAACCATCATTCCGGTGTCACCGGAATTGATATCAACTACATTCTCTGACTACTTGATAGCAATCTTTGCGCCCACAGCTTCAAGCTGTTTCTTCATTTCTTCAGCAGCTTCCTTAGCAATAGCTTCCTTAACTGCTTTCGGTGCAGCTTCTACCAAGTCTTTCGCTTCCTTCAGACCCAGACCGGTAATCGCCCGGACTTCCTTCAGAATTGCGATTTTCTTGTCAGCAGGAACTTCTTCAAGAATCACGCTGAACTCAGTTTGTACTTCTACTTCAGTTTCAGCGGCCCCGCCACCCATACCGGGCATCATCATCATGCCGCCGACAGGAGCAGCAGCGCTCACGCCGAAAGCTTCTTCAATTTGCTTAACCAATTCAGAAGCTTCGAGCAAAGTCAGAGACTTAAGTTTTTCCAAGATTTCGTCAGTTGCAGTAGACATTCGTTAAACTCCTAGTTCGATTGTAGATTTGAGATTTCAGATTTGAGATTTGCTCATTCATCATTAGTTTTTCGTCTCCAGTCTTCTATCTATTGCTAAATACTAATGACTGAGGACTAATTACTAATTATTAATGAATTACACAGATGCGCTTTCTGCTTCTGCTTCTGGTTGCACTTCTGGTTGTGCTTCTGCTGCTACTTCTGCTGAATCGCCGTCTTTTTCAGCATAAGCTTTAAGACCGCGAGCGATCGAAGTAGGAACTTGATTGATACCCACAGCCAACTTGGTTGCGACACCGTTGATAGCGCCAGCAATTTGAGCCATGAGTTGTTCTTTCGACGGCAGATCGGCTAATGCTTTAACATCAGCTTCTTTCAGTACCCGTCCTTCCATCACGCCGCCGCGAAGTTCAGTCTTCTTAGAGACTTTTTGGAATTCTTGGTAAGCTTTAATCGCGCCGCCAATATCTTCTTGCACGAACAGAAACGCCGACGTACCGGTCAGCAATTCTTGTATCGGCTGCCAGGTTTCGTTGCCTTCAACAGCAATTCGCATCAGCGTGTTTTTTGCCACTTGGCAACTGCTGCCTTTAGGACGCAAACGCCGACGCAAATCTGTGATTTCCGCAACAGTTAAGCCCGTGTAGTCAATCACGATCGCCAATTGAGATTCGCTCAAGGTTTGCTTGAGGTCTGCAATAATCTCATTTTTTACCGCTAAAGTTTTGCCCATACTTATTTCACCTCCTTTTAGGATCGAAAATTGCCCGTCAAAAACCCCGACCTTCGAGCCGGGGCAGAGAATTAAAAATTAACAAGTCAGAATTAAAAATAGAAAATTTCTAATCTTTGAGTCTTGAGTTTTTATTTCTTCAGCCTCGGCAGGAAATTAAGCGATCGGCACCTGCGGTCTTCAGCTTATTGATTTTTGATTAGGCTATCACTAGAAGGCAGACATAGCAAGGCTATGACGCAAATCTTGTGAGAGATTTACACAGACAGCCGAAGCTGTCTTTTACCTTCTGCCGAATGCTTAATTCTTTCTACGCAGCATCAAGTTTGGTATCGCGCAGGGCACTGATATCGACTTCGATCGACGGGCCCATTGTTGCGGATACGTACAAACTGCGCCAGTAGCGACCTTTAGCACCAGAAGGACGGTTGCGATCGACAGTTTCTTGCAAAGCATGAAGGTTGACCAGCAAATCTTCCGCTGAGAAAGCGGCCTTGCCAAACATAACATGAACGATGCCAGTTTTATCGGCACGGAATTCCATCTTACCACCTTTGAACTCGTTGATCGCCTGAGCAATGTCAGTCGTCACCGTGCCACCTTTCGGAGAAGGCATCAAACCGCGCGGGCCCAACAACCGACCCAATTTTGCCACCAACGGCATCACGTCTGGGGTAGCAATCAGGCAATCAAAGTCCATCATGCCCTTCTGAATCTCATCTATCAACTCTTCAGAACCAGCAATATCTGCACCGGCATTCAGAGCTTCTTTAACTTTTTCGCCCTTAGCAATCACCGCAATTCTGACTACTTGACCAGTTCCTTTTGGCAGCGATACAGTTGTCCGCAACTGTTGGTCAGTATATTTCGGGTCAATTCCCAAACGGATGTGAGCTTCAGCAGATTCGCCAAACTTAGCGGTTGCTGTTTCTTTCAAAAGTTGCAGAGCTTCCAGCGGTAGGTAAGGTCTCTCTTCAACTTTCTTTTGAAGTTCTTGCAGTCTTCGCGATACTTTCTTTGCCATTGTTATCTCCTGGGGTCAGTCGATTTTATATTTTAGATTTTAGATTGAACCTATCGGACAATCTTAAAATCTACCAGTTTTCGGTTACTAGCGAAGCTTTGCTTCTCCCCCTGAACCGATCGATTTTGGATTTTGGATTTTGGATTTTGGATTGAAGATTTGAGCTTCAACACTGGGAATTACCGATTGCCAACTGTCAACTGACAACTGACAACTGACTTTAATCCGCGATCGCCACGCCCATATTTTTAGCCGTTCCTGCCACAATTTTCATAGCAGCCTCAACATCATTAGCATTGAGGTCAGGCATTTTCGTTTCAGCGATTTCTCGTAACTGAGCCTGTGTAATTGTCCCTACTTGCTTGCGGTTCGGTTCTCCCGATCCCTTAGCAATACCAGCCGCTTTTTGAATCAAAACCGACGCCGGCGGGGTTTTGAGAATAAAAGTAAAACTGCGGTCTTCAAAAACCGAAATTTCTACCGGAACCACCAGACCTGCTTGGTCTGCGGTTCTAGCATTGTACTCCTTGCAAAACATCATAATATTGACGCCGTGCTGACCCAAAGCCGGGCCGATCGGAGGAGCTGGGTTGGCTTTTCCCGCTGTAATCGCCAACTTAATTACTGCAACAACTTTCTTTGCCATTAGTTAGTTCTGTTTCTGAACCTGATTGAACTCTAATTCTACAGGCGTATCGCGCCCAAAAATCGAGAGTAAAACTTTGAGCTTGTTCCGTTCCGGGCTAACTTCAATCACATCACCTTCAAAATCCTTAAACGGCCCGGAAAGTACCACAACGTGGTCTCCAGCAGACATCGATACTTTGACAACCGGTTCTGATTCCTGAGCGTTTCTGAAGATCCGTTCTACTTCCGAATGACTCAGAGGTAGCGGTTTGACGTGACCCCTGCCGCGCCCGTAGCGGCGTTTCTGCTCTGCCCCGACAAAATTAATTACATTCGGGGTATTTTTAATCACCTGCCACGTATCCTCGTCCATAAACATACGGATGAGTACGTAGCCGGGAAAGATTTTTTCATCTGACTGTCGCCTGGAACCGTCTTTGCCGACTTTGATCGCCGGAGTTTGCGGAATTTCCACTTGAACGATGCGATCGGCAACATCCAAAGTTTGAATCCGCTGATCCAAGTTTGCCTTCACCCGCTTCTCGCAGCCAGAGGCAACTTGAACAGCATACCAGCGAGCGTCAATCTCCGGCACATCTGGCGATGCTGCCTGTCCCGTCGCTTCTGTGGAATACTCAGATTCTTCTGATGCAAAAGTCATGGCCTAAACACCTGTCCCGCGCCCCAGTTAAAGAAGTTATCCACCAAATAAATCAGGCTTGCTGAGAGGATTACCATCAAAAGCACGGCCAAAGACTCGCTGATCAGCTGCTGCCTGCTGGGCCACACCACTTTGTCGAGTTCTTCTCTAGTTTCCTTAAAAAAACCTGCAGGGTTAAACCCAGGCGCCGTTATTTCTTGAGTTTCTTGAGCTTCGTCTTTTTTCGCCACGATTCAATCCCCCTTGCGATTTTAGATTTTAGATTTTAGATGGTGTGAGTGGCTCGCGGCTCTCAGATTTTGTGACACTAACCACTTACGCCCAAGTCCCAAATTTCAAATCTAAAGCCACGACTTTTTACAAGCCCAACCAATCAACCGCGTAAATGCCGATCGCCGAAACCGACGATCAAGAAGCCACACCGAGGATTTGTTGATGGCATTTTTTGCGAACCGCCCACAAAAATTAATTCTACCCGAAAGTTTACGGTTTTGACTGTTGCCAGCCAATAATCCGGGCGCTTTCGGGCAGAATTTAAAGTTTGGTGATTCAGCGCGCCCTGGAGGACTTGAACCCCCGACATCAGGTTTTGGAGACCTGCGTTCTACCAACTGAACTAAGAGCGCACAGGTGAGGTTGCTGAAATTCGCTTAACCTCTAGATTTCTATTTTAACACAGTGCGCTCGTAAATGGGAAACTTTTTTTTGAAATTTCTCAATTTCCCATGAATCATGAACCAAGGGAAAGCTGGGTGCATTCCTACAGGGAGCGATCGAACCGCTGTTTGACGCGAGTTGCCTTGCCCACCCGATCGCGCAGGTAGTAAAGTTTTGCTCTGCGGACTTTCCCGCGGCGCATCACTTGGATCGTAGCGATGCGGGGCGAGTGAATCAAAAACACCCGTTCCACGCCGACGCCCTGAAACACGCGTCGGACGGTGATTGTTTCATTAATCCCGCCGTTACGCATGGCAATCACAGTCCCTTCGTAGGGCTGAACCCGTTCTTTAGAACCCTCTTTAATTCTTACGCCGACGCGCACTGTGTCGCCCACGTAAATTTCGGGGAGTTGTTTATTGAGTTCTTGCTTGACTCTATTTATTTCTTCCGTCTCGATCGAACGGATTATTTCTGCGCCTTTCATGGGATTTACCAAAACTCACAATCCCTTATCATATATCGCAATGCCCGTTTTATGTCAAAAAATTTCTATGTTAGATACCTCTGGGGTCGTATTTCTGCAACTGGGGGCAATGGCTGCACTCGCCTTCTACGTCGCCGCCAACTTGGGGGCCAACGATGTCGCTAACTCGATGGGGACATCCGTAGGCTCGAAGGCGCTAACGCTTCGGCAGGCAATAATTGTTGCAGGCATACTGGAATTTTCCGGCGCAGTGCTGTTCGGCCAAGGAGTTTCCGAAACTCTAGCAACAGGAGTTGTGAATGTAGATGTGTTTGCGGCCCAACCGCAGGTATTTTTAATCGGGATGGTGTCAGTGCTGATAGCTTGCGGGATATGGCTGCAAATCGCTACCAGTCGAGGTTTGCCAGTTTCTTCATCTCATGCGGTGGTAGGTGCGATCGCGGGTTTTAGCTGTGTTGCAGCCGGAATTAATGCAGTTGATTGGCGAACCATCGGCACCATCTCCCTAACGTGGGTGGCGACACCTGTTGCCAGCGGTGCTTTAGCCGCACTATTTTACAGTGTGGTGAAGTATTCGATTCTCGATCGGCCAGATCCTCTATCTCAAATGCGCGAGTGGATACCTTGGCTGAGTGCAGCAATGCTGAGCGTATTTGGGATTATTGTACTGCCGTCTATTGTGGATGTTGCTTTCGTGCAGACAGGAGCGATCGCCTTTGTGTACGATCGATTTGGCTGGAGTCTGCCAATTCACGATATTGTCATTGGTATCGGGGGAATTGGGGCGATCGGGCTTTCCCTCAATAGCTGGAAAAAATTAGAATCAGTTGAGAAGGAAGAAGGTTCGGCAGCGGATTTTGTAACGGATGTAACGGATGTAACGGATGCAAGGAATAAGAAAGAGGGAATATTTTCCCAATCTCCCCCTCTCCCCCTCTCCCCCTCTCCCCCTCCCCGCCACTCTCTCATCGAGCAACAAATGGCGAGATTCCAAGTATTGAGCGCTTGTTTTGTAGCATTTGCCCACGGTTCCAACGACGTAGGAAATGCCGTTGCGCCCCTAGCTGCGATCGCCTACATCCGGCGCACAGGTTCCTTTCCCTCCGGGGATTTCAGCGTACCCCTGTGGATTTTAGTCGTCGGAGGCGCAGGAATAGTCATCGGTTTAGCCATCTGGGGCAAAAATGTAATTGCCACAGTCGGCGAAAAAATCATCCAACTCCAACCAAGCGGCGGATTTTGCGCGGAATTAGCCACAGCCACCACAGTCTTGCTAGCATCCCGCTTCGGTTTGCCAGTTTCCACATCCCACGCTTTAGTCGGTGCAGTTGTCGGAGTCGGACTGATCAAAGCTTGGAAAACAGTACGCTGGGAAACTTTGCTGTCAATTGGTTCGGCTTGGCTGGTGACAATTCCGATCGCAGGCGCTTTGGGTGCTAGCATTTTTAGCATCGCCCAATGGATTTTAGCCAGATGAACGCAATTCGATCGATCGCGCCCAACGGCCGCTCAATCACTTAATTTCTGTTTCAAGCAAAGGTTTAGCTGTCTGGCCAGCACCTCAACACAGGGCTTTCTCAACATAGTAAGGTGATTGCCAGGAACTCGAATCACCTCTACTTGTGCCGCCGTTAAATCGCTCCAGCCAAGAGTCGGATCTTGATGGTTCGTGCTGAGCTTTTCCCCCGATCTAAACAGAGTAATTCGGTGCGGATAAATTTTCGGTACATAGCTGAGAGTTGCTTGACTGTTAGCTTGAAATACAGTAAACATTGAGGGAATTGCCAGCTCGCGCCAGCTTTTTTGTTTTGACTCCTGAGATAGGATACTAACCATAATCGCCTGTTTCCAATTCCAGCTATGCCAAAAATTAGTTACCCAATTAAGCAGCTTATTTAAATTAGGGAACCTGGCTGCAATTCCGCCAAATTGCACATTTTCCGCAGCAGCCACCAAGCGAAAATAATCGACCACAAAAGGCCAGATAGAGCGGGAAACAGTAGTCAGAATAAACTTGCAACCGTCCCAAACAGAAGGTTTGTTAACAGCAACCGGCGCCAAAGTATCGAGCACAGCCAGCAAAGCCACTTCATCCCCCGCTGCAAGCAACTGTTGAGCCATCTCAAAAGCTACCAAACCACCAAAAGACCAACCTCCTAAAAAATAAGGCCCTTTTGGTTGAACGGTACGCAAGGCTGCGATGTAGTCAGCCGCCATGTCTTCAATGCTAGTTAACGGAGAACTTTCGCCGTCAATTCCTTTGGGTTGCAGCCCGTAAAACGGTTGATTTTCTCCTAGCTGAAATGCTAACTCGACATAAGGAAATACCACGCCAAAGATGGGATGGACGCAGAAGAAAGGCGGATTTTTACCGCGAGACTTAATTGCCACTAACGGCGACCATTCCTCAGAATTTGTTCCTGAATCTAGCGAATCTGCTAAACCTTCAATTGTCGGATTTAAAAAAAGGGCAGACAGCGACAACTCGCGCTCAAATTGCTGGTTGATCTCATTTATGAGGCGGATTGCGAGCAGGGAATCTCCACCCAAATCGAAGAAGTTATCGCCAATGCCAACAGGCTCTGTGTTAAGGATTTTTGACCAAATTTGGGCGAGGGTTGACTCGGTTGGCGTGCGAGGTGCAATGCAGCTTTTATCTGTTGAATTGCTAGTGAGATTCTGCGGCGATCTTAGGCGGTTGCGATCGATTTTGCCATTGGGAGTTAGGGGCAGAAAGTCGATCGCCACAAAAGCACTGGGAATCATGTAATTGGGCAGTTGTTGTTTGAGGAAATTCCGCATTTCCACGGGATTAAGCGTCTGATTTTGATGGGGAACGACATAAGCAACTAAGCGCTTGTTTCCAGACAAATCATCTTCAGCCACCACCGCTGTTTCTTTGACTGCGGGATGCTGAAGCAGCAGCGCTTCAATCTCTCCCAATTCTATTCGATAACCGCGAATTTTTACCTGTTCGTCAGTGCGCCCTAAAAACTCAATATTGCCGTCGGGAAAATAGCGAGCTAAGTCACCTGTTTTGTAAATTCGTTCTCCCGCTTTCTCGCTAAACGGATTAGCAATAAATCGCTGGGCGGTTAATTCGGGGCGGTTGAGGTAGCCTCGCGCCAATCCGCTGCCGCCGATGTACAATTCACCGGGAATTCCGACGGGTACAGGTTGTAAATTTTCATCTAAAATATAGAGTTGAGTGTTGGCAATTGGGCGGCCGATTGGCGGTTTTTGCCGTGAAGCGAAGCTATCCCGCAGGGAATCGCCAATTTCGGCAAAACTCGACCAGACAGTCGCTTCTGTGGGGCCGTAAGCGTTAAAAAACCTGCGCCCAAAAGCCCAGCGTTTTACAACATCCGGGGAACAGGATTCGCCAGCACAGATGATTGTTTGCAGTGCGGGAAGTTCGGCGTTTGGAAGGACAGCTAGCAGCGAGGGCGGGAGGGTAGCGTGGGTAATAGCATTGTCCTGCAAAAATTGGATTAATGTTTGTCCGGGCAACAAAGATTCTTTCTTGGCACAGTAAAGTGTTGCTCCCGTCCCCAAGGCCATGACAATCTCAAAGATTGAGGCATCAAAACTCAGGGAGGCAAATTGCAAAATGCGGTGATTTGAGTTTAAGTTAAAAGCTTCTATTTGAGCTAGGGCTAAGTTGTAGAGTCCCCGATGTTCGATTAGAACGCCTTTGGGTTTTCCGGTTGAACCAGATGTGTAAATGACATAGGCTAGGTTTTCTGGTAGGATATTTGTAGTTGGATTTTCTGGGCTTTGTCGGGCGATAATTTCTCTGTCGGAGTCCAAACACACTACTGAAAAAACTCCGTAATTTTCCGGCTGCGTCAAGTTTTGGGCTAAGTGCTGCTGAGTTACCAAAATCGACACCTGAGCATCTTCTAACATGAAGTTAAGGCGCTCTTGAGGATAAGTTGGATCTAAAGGAAGGTAGGCTGCGCCTGCTTTGATAATGCCTAGCAATCCGACGATCGCGTCTAAGGAACGTTCTACACAAAGGCTCACTAAAACTTCTGGTGCTGCTCCCAATTGCTGCAAGTAATGTGCAAGTTGGTTGGCTTGGCTGTTGAGTTGGCGGTAGGTTAACTGCTGGTTTTCAAAGACGGCGGCTACAGCATGGGGATCACGCTCGACTCGCTCTTCAAATAGCTGATGGAAACACTGGTTTTGCGGATAATCTCTGTGAGTGTCATTCCAATCGATTAATAATTGCTGGTATTCTGGCGCTGTCAGCAAAGCCAAGTCGCTGAGGTGCTGTTTGGGATTGGCAACAATGGCTTCGAGCAGCGTTTGGAAATGTCCCGCCATGCGCGCAATTGTGCCGCTATCAAATAAGTCTGTGCTGTAGACAAATTGCCCTTGAATACTTCCTGCATTTTCCCACAAGTGGCACTCTAAATCTAGCTTGGCGGTTCCCGCGTCAAAGTCGATCGCCTCGAAAGCGATTCCCGGCAATTCTAGCGCTGCTACAGGAGTGTTTTGCAGGCTGAAACTAACTTGAAATAGGGGGTTGCGGCTCAACTCGCGATCGGGGTGCATTTCCTCAACCAACTTCTCGAAGGGCAAATCTTGGTGGGCGTAGGCTGCCATTGCGACGTTTTTTACCCGATGCAATAGTTCCCGAAAAGTTGGATTTCCTGATAAATCTGCACGCAGCACTAAACTGTTGACAAAAAAACCGATTAATGCTTCTATTTCGCTCAGGTTGCGATTGGCGATCGGCGTTCCTACTGCAATATCTACTTGTCCTGTATAGCGGTACAGCAAAGTTTGAAAAGCGGCTAGTAGAGTGATAAATAAAGTCGCGCTTTCTTGCTGGCTCAATGACTTTAGCGCCTCGCTCAAAGCAGGTGATAGTGTTATAAATTGTTTAGCGCCGCGGTAGGATGGAACGGCTGGTCTTTGCCTGTCTGTTGGTAGATTGAGTGTGGTAATTCCGTTTAACTGCTGCCGCCAATAAGCTAACTGGGTTTCTAATACTTCGCCCTGCAACCATTGGTGCTGCCACTCTGCAAAGTCGGCGTACTGCACGGGCAGTGCTGGTAAGTGCGATATCTCATTTTTTACAAATGCTGTGTAGAGCGTTCCCAGCTCTCGAATTAGCACTCCAATCGACCAACCATCAGCAACAATATGATGTAAATTCAGCAATAATATATGTTCTGTTTCACTGAGTTGTAACAGCGTTACTTTAAATAACGGCCCGGCGGCTAAATCGAAAGGGCATTGCGCTGCATCGGTTGCAAGTTGCAGCGCTGCGGTTTCCTGCTGAGTTGGCGAGAGATTTTGTAAGTCGATTGTGGGGAGGGATACGGTTAAAATGGGAGCAATAATTTGTACGAGTTCCCCTTCCAAAAGCGTAAAAGTGGTGCGTAAAGTTTCGTGCCGCTGCACAATTTCGTTGAAGGTTTTCTGTAAGGCGATGAAGTTGAGGGAACCTGTTAAGCGGAGCGCTGTTGAAACATTGTAGAAAGGATTGCCCGGTGCTAATTGATTGAGGAACCAAAGCCGCTGCTGGGCAAAGGATGCCGGGAAGACGAAAACATCTGTTTCTTGCTGCATATTTCTCGAAAGTGTACTCTGTTCAACAGCGCTCATTTTTATTTAATTTCTTGATTAAAAGATGATAGCTTCCTCCGCCGACTGTCCCGAGAAATCGCCACTAAAGCAGGAGCTTTAATATTAGCATCGCTCTCTTTTAAACTCTCCACAATCTTAGATAATTCTGCAATTGTCGGTGCTTCAAAAACCCGGCGCAAAGGCAACTCTACCCCGAAAGCATCTCGCACTCTCGAAACAAGCTGAGTCGCCAGCAGCGAATGGCCTCCCAATTCAAAGAAATTGTCGCGGATACCCACTCGCTTTATCCCCAAAACCTCAGCCCAAATTTTCACTAAAACTTCCTCAATAGAAGTATGAGGCGCAACATAACTGCCAGCCCATTCTAACTTAATTGGCTCCGGTGCAGGCAAAGCGAGGCGATCGACCTTTCCGTTAGCCGTCACAGGTAGCGACTCCAGCACCACAAAAGCCGACGGAACCATATATTCCGGCAGTTTTTCTGCTAGATAAGCCTGCAACTGTGGCACTAATTTCCGTGCTACTTTACCTTGTAAGGGATTGTTAGCATAAGAGCGCCAAGGACGCAAGTTATCGCTTCTGGTTTCTCGCACAAAATCTCTGGTTTCGCCCCGTGCAAACACTACATCGTAGCGCCCTTGACTGTCGGAATTAGACCAACTAATATTAACATTATACGGAACTTCCAAAGCATACCAATCTTCTGGATCTACTCCTAAATTCTCGACTTTTTCCACGGCTTTCTGCAACTGACCTGCTGTTAGAAATTTATCGACAACAGACAGCAACTCTGCCGCCTTAACTGCTGCAGTTACCCGCGCATTAGGCACATTAGCAATTCTTAAAACATCGAGTGGATTTGTCAATAATATTTGTTGCACCTTGGTAACAGTCAGATTCTGATTTTCATTCAACCAATCCAGCCGTTTCGATTCCCCCAACTCCCCTTGTGCCGGGGATTGGGGGGGATATGTTTCCGACGCAATATGCAGAATAGCATTGTACCGAAAATCAGTTAACTCATTGTGATAACTACCGCGAATTAATTGAATCTCTACGCCGCCAATCTGCGGAAAGCGCTGTTTTAATGCGCTAAAAAAATCTGGTTCAATAACTAACTCTGTTTCTTGAAAAATTTGCATTTGTACTCGCTGCTGCAACTGTTCGCCCGCGAGAGAAGGTTCGGCTTGATACAGTTGTACCGAAGCGTGAAAAGCTGCCAGCAACGGCAAGCTGCGGACATCTCCGATGAATATAAAGCCGCCGGGAGCAGTTGCTTTCACCGCACCTTCTAGCACCTGCACGAGATAGTCGATATTCGGGAAATATTGCACGACAGAGTTGAGAATTACTGTGTCAAAAGCTGCTGTCTCTACTCCTTCAAAGTCAGTCGCCATTTTCTGAAGCAGCGTTACATTAGCTAACTGTTGATTTGCCAAGTGCTGCCGAATATAGTTGAGCGAAATAGGTGAAAAGTCGGTGCCGCAATATTGAGTGCAGCGAGACGCAATTTGGAACAGCAACAAACCTGTGCCGCAGCCAATTTCTAACACTCGGCTAGGCTGCAAAGCTAAAATTTGGGCGGCTTGATTGTTCGCCCAGTCGCGCATCTGTTCTGCTGGGATTGGCTGATTAGTATAACTGCTATTCCAGCCGACAATATTAAATGTTGGATCTGAGTCAACGGCAGGTTGATTGTAAGTTTCATTGTAGAGCATTTGCCACTGCAAAACCTGTTCGTCCTGCAATTGCATTATTTGGTTTTTTTCGCGGGCAACGCTATATTCAGGATTGAGGGCAATATAAGCTACTAAACGTTTATCTCCCTGTCCATCTTCCGAAGCTATTGCTACAGTTTGCTGCACGGCCGGATGTTGAGTTAATACTGTCTCGATTTCTCCTAATTCGATGCGGAAACCGCGAATTTTTACTTGTTCGTCAATGCGTCCTAAAAATTCAAGGTTGCGATCGGCTCTGTAGCGCACTAAGTCGCCTGTTTTGTAAATTCGCTCTGCTGAATTTGGTTTAAACTCAGATGTTGCATCATTATCGAGAACAGGCATCCTGCCTGTTCCACAAGAGATTAATTTTCCTGTGGAACAGGCATCTTGCCTGTTCCTAAACAAGTCATTGAGAATGATGCCTGAATGTGGTTTAAAAGGATTGACAATAAAGCGTTGTGCGGTTAAATCGGGGCGGTTGAGGTAGCCGCGAGCGAGTCCGTTTCCGCCGATGTACAATTCGCCAACAACGCCGATCGCCACTGGCTGCAAATATTTGTCTAATATGTAGATTTGAGTGTTAGCAATGGGGCGGCCAATTGTCGGGGCGATGTCTGTTTGCTCTGTTACAGGAATATAACCGGAAGTTGTGACGACGGTGTTCTCGGTTGGGCCGTAATTATTTACTAGCTTAAATGGATGGGATTTTAAAGGATGTTGTTGCAGTTTTTCGCCGCCTGCGAGCAAGATTCGCAACGCTGTTGTTTGAGGCCAATCTAATAGCAAAACTTTCTCGGCTAAAGGTGTTGGCAAAAAGCTAATTGTAATGGCGTTTGATACTAACCAGTTTTGCAGTTTTTCAGGATCTCGCCTGATGTCATCTTCTGGAAAGTAGATGCTAGCTCCCGCAGCGAGATAAGGCCAAATTTCCCACCCGCAAGCATCAAAGCCGATCGCTGCAATTTGCGTTGCTCGATCGCCCGCTGACACCCCAAACTCTCTTTGATGCCAAAAAACGAGATTTAACAAGCTCCCGTGCTCAATTTCAACTCCTTTCGGCTTTCCCGTGGAGCCGGAGGTGTAAATCGCGTAAACCAGATTTTCGGCTGTAACTGCGCTGGTGGGATTGTCGGCGATTTCTTGGAAAATCATCTCCCAGTCTGTGTCTAAACAAACTATCTGTAAATTGGGCGATTCCCTGCGGGATAGCTTCGCTTCACGCAAATTCTCTACCCATTGCTGCTGAGTTAACACAACAGATAATTGAGCATCTTTTACCATAAAGCTCGATCGCTCAGCAGGATAGCTTGGATCTAAAATTAAGTAAGCTCCTCCCGCTTTCAGGATACCCAACATCCCCAGGATCAGATCGAGCGATCGCCCGCAGCAAAGCCCGACTAAAACTTCCGCCCCAACCCCCATTTTTTGCAGATAACGTGCTAGTTGGTTGCTGCGGAGATTTAGCTCTCGATAGGTGACTCGCTCCTCTCCAAATACCAGCGCCACCGCATCCGGTGTCCGATCGGCCTGCATTTCAAATAGCTGATGGATGCACAAATCTTGCGGATAATCTGCCTGAGTATTGTTGCATTCAACTAACAAATGATAGCGCTCTTGGGCGCTCAAATATTGCAAGTTTGCTATGCGCTGTTCGGGATTTGTCACAATGCTTTCTAACAAGGCTTGAAAATGCTCGATCAGGCGGGTAATCGTAGCTTCATCAAATAAATCGGCGCTGTAAATAACCATGCCGCTGATGCCTTCCGAGCTATCAACCCACAGCTTATTGCTGGGCGATTGGTTGCTTCCCGAACTGTTGGGCGATCGCTCCCACAAATGGAACTCCAAATCAAACCGCGCTGTACCCACATCTAACTGCTGCGGGCTGAGTGTTAATTCTGGCAATTCTAACCGATTCGCCGGGGCGTTTTGCAGCGCAAACGCCACCTGAAATAAGGGATTTTGGTTCAACGCGCGATCGGGGTGCAGTTCTTCTACTAACTTCTCAAACGGCAAATCTTGGTGAGCGTAAGCTCCTAATGCTACCTCTTTGACTCGGTTTAAAAGTTCCCGAAAAGTTGGATTTCCCGACAAATCTGTACGCAGCACCAAACTGTTGACAAAAAACCCGATTAATGCTTCAATTTCACTGCGGTTGCGATTGGCGATCGGCGAACCTACAACAATATCTTCTTGCTGCGCGTAATGGTAAAGCAACGTTTTAAAAGCTGCCAGCATTGTCATAAACAGCGTCACTCCTTCGCGCTGGCTCAACGTTTCTAAAGCCTCGCTCAGTAGTTTTGGCAGTTGCAAAAATTGCCTTTTGCCTCGGTAACTTTGAATTGCTGGTCTGGGCCGATCCGCAGGCAAATTTAGCATAGAAATGCCGTTTAACTGCTGCCGCCAGTAAGCAAGCTGCGTTTCTAAAACTTCCCCTTGCAGCCATTCGCGCTGCCATTTTGCAAAATCAGCATATTGGATCGACAAATCCGGTAAAGGCGAAGGTTTTTCGCTAGCAAATGCCGTGTAAAGTGCGCCTAATTCCTGAATTAGCACTCCGATAGACCAACCATCGGAGACAATGTGGTGCATATTCAGCATTAGTAAATATTCGGCATCATCTAGCTGCAATAATGTGACTCGCAGCAACAAGTCCTTGGACAAATTGAAAGAGCGTTGAGCTTCCTGGGCGGTGAGCCTGTTTGCTTCAGTTGGTCGAGATTCCTTTGGCAAATTTCGCAAGTCCACTACATTAATCGGAAGGTGGAAAGCAGCAGCTATTCTCTGAACGGGTTGCCCCGAAACTACTGCTAAAGTCGTGCGTAAAGCTTCGTGGCGGCGCACAATTTCATTGAAGGTTTGTTGCAGCGCCGAAAAATTGAGCGCACCTGTCAAACGCAATGCTGCGGGAACATTATAGAAGGGATTGTTCGGTACTAATTGGTCGAGGAACCACAAGCGCTGCTGTGCAAAGGAAAGCGGTAGATTTCCTTCCCGCCCCAGAGGAACAATCGGTGTAGGAGTGAAACTAGAAGTACGATTAGCTGCTTTTAAAAATGAAACAATTTCGGCTTTTTTCTGAGAAATTTCGGCGCGCAGTTTTGGTGTAAGAATTCCTTCGGGAGCGTTGCAGCGCAGGATCTCGCCCTCAACAAAAATATTAATATCTAGACTGCGAAGGTAAGATAAAAACTCAACTAACTCCACCGTGACAGAATCTCTGGAATTTGGCGATGAACTCGATATTTTTGGATCGGGCATTTTGAGTCATCCTATCAATCGATTTTAGATTTTAGATTTTAGATTTTAGATTGAAGCATTGACCCCACAGATAAATTCGGGGGTTCCTGTATCGGATACAGGTTTTTTATTTCTGGGTCCTGAGTCTCCGAAGGAATGAATCCGGGGGCTTTTATCCTGGATGCTTTCGGTCATTACTTGGGCAAATCAATAAATTAAATTCCACCAGCGCACAAATTAAGAGCTTAACTTACCGCTTGCTTACTGTGGCCTAACCTGAGTATGATTCTGTTTGAATTCGCAACCCAAATTCTACCCAAGGTTTCAGCTTATGCCGTTCATGCCCTTCAATTTCCTGTTCCTATGGCTGGTAGGACTGCTGTCGATCGGGGTACTTGGCGGAGGTATATACATTATTTACGAATGGTACATCGGCGCACTTGTAGGGATTTCCTACTTAGTCAGCGGAGTGTTGATGGTTCTTTGGTCTGTTGGCGGCCGCTTTATCAGTTTGCCGCTGTTCCGCCGCCCCGGTGCTGACGAACCGAAGCCGACGCGGACGGGTACAGTGCAGCGGGTAGAGAGACCTGATGGCACTATTTTACAAGTAGAATTCTACGGCCCAGAGGACGGGCAGCCGATTATTCTCTCCCATGGTTGGGGGCCGAACAGTATGGTTTGGTATTACGCGAAACGGCAACTAAGCGATCGCTTCCGAGTGATTGTTTGGGATCTTCCAGGTTTGGGAAAATCCACTCGACCAAAAAACAGCGACTACTCCCTAGAAAAATTTGCCCGCGATCTCGAAGCCGTCATTGCCATAGCAGGAACTAAACCTGTTATCCTACTCGGACACAGCATGGGCGGCATGATTTCTCTAACATTCAGTCGGCTTTTTCCCGAACTTCTCGGTAGTCGAGTAGCTGGTTTAATTTTGGTAGATACGACTTATACTAATCCTCTCAAAACCGCTATTTTTAGCGGTTTATTACGCGCTTTGCAAAAGCCGCTGCTCCAACCTCTGCTCTACCTCACCATAGCTCTTGAACCCATTATGTGGGGAATGACTTGGCTGAGCTATCTCAATGGTTCACTGTACATCAGTGTAGAAATATCGGGATTTAAAGGCACTGAAACGCGCGGTCAATTAGATTTTTCAGCTTTTTTATCAGCCTTGGGTTCTCCCGGCGTTCTTGCTCGCGGCACACTGGGAATGCTCAAATTTGAGGAAACAAAAACTTTGCCATCAATTGACATTCCAGTGTTGGTGATCTGCGGCGATTCAGATATCGCCACTACCCCCCCAGCTAGCCTGCGAATGAAAGCAGAATTACCTCAAGCAGAGCTAGTTACTATACAGAAAGGAGGACACATGGCATTAATCGAGCATAACCAGCAGTTTGCAGATGCTGTCAGGGCATTCTGCACAGAAATTTCGTGATTTTTAGCTGCCGTCAACCTCACTGGTAAAACCTGCCCCACCCAATCCAAAATACAGCAAATAATTCATTCTCCGGGGTGGGTTTTACCAACAATAACAGCCAACAATTAACAATAGACCTCTTGCAAAAGTCTGGAGGCAAAAGAAGCTGCACCAATAAACTCAGCTTAGAATATCAGGTCTTGATAACACTGGAATAGCTGGACTTTATAATTTTGAAATCAATCAAGTTCAAAAGATTCATAATTTTTGGATCGGGCATTTTGAGTCATCCTGTCATTACTTGGGCAAATCAATAAAAGAAATTCCACCGGCGCACAAATTAAGAGCCAGGACTTACGGAAGTGTCACAATTAGTAAGGTGCGTCAGATCCGAAACCCTTGATAATCCGTTTATAATCAAAGTTTGACGCACCCTACAAGTCGATTCGAGCGTGCTATTGCAACTAAGTAGGCTGCGATCGCACCCATCGGGCGGTTACGCGATCGTAAGAAGGCGGCGCGGAGGATCGTCGCAAAAAAAGTGAGGCTATCCTACCTGAACTTCCTGCTCAGTTTGAACCTTTGCTAAAGCCGCTTTGAGATTTGCTTCAATCGACTCCACCTCACCCCAATGCTGGCAGTAAACTAGCAGCTTGCTACCTCTCTGAAGAATGAGATTTTGATTCTAGGTAGCTAGACATCAGGCATTGCTTTCTAAATCTTGGCTTTGAAAAATAGCAGGTGTGTCAAACTGTGTCCAGGAAAGATAGCAGCGCGATCGGCAAGGAGTAGTAGCGGAACATCGCCCCTCGTTCCATAAATTGCTCCATCACCAGCAATCTTTACTGATTACTTTCAAGTATTGCCTTCGCCTGCAAAAGTCCTTGATATTGATCGCTATTGTGAGATTTTGGTTCTCAGTTGGGGGCGATCGCGCAAGCACTGACCAAAGGTACGGCTTACCGCTCAATTTTTACTTCATAGGTAAAAAATATATATAAATAATCCCCCTTCATGGCTGGATTATACCGAAAAATTTCGTATAACACGCCAATAGTTATATTATAAAGAAAATTTCTGCATGAGTTGACAAGACTTGCCTGTTATGATTACTATATAATTGTATATAAAGGTGTTATGTAGAAAATTCATGTATAATGCCTAGTTAGCACCCCAAACAATCCATCATAAACAGAACGAATGAGTTGTTAGATGAGAATAAAGAAACTTCAGCTTAATAATGGCTACAAAAGATTTTTTGACCTTACTATTGATCTAGGTGAAAATCCCAAAAGGATAGTTGCATTGGTGGGTCCTAATGGTTGCGGAAAAAGTAGTGTGCTAGATGGGATGCTTTTTCACAACAATGCATATAATCCGTTAGGAAACAAAGGTGGTAAAGATCATCAATATCATTCGATGAACAGAATTCCAAATTACAATTATCAAAATGTTTCTATTCACTTTTTGGAAGGAACATTTGAGGAAATTAGAAACGAAAAGCTAAAGTCTGGCAAACAAAATACAATATTCTCATTTCGTAGCCCCTATAGGTACAACAGCAGCCTTATGGTCAAAGAATCAATGGCGACTTCTGATATAACATTCAATCAATATGGGGCAACTACGACCTCAGATATTGATGACAAAATAGAGGAAAACTACAGGCGACTTTATATCAAATATAACAAATATATGAATGATGTTGACTGCAGACCAAGTGAGGCAAAAGCAAAAATAATTGGAGATTTGAACTCTTCTATTAGAAAGTGTCTTGATTTAGAGATATCAAGTATTGGAAATATTGAAGCTTCTCAAGGTAGTCTTTACTTTAAGAAGTCGGATCACCAAAGTGAATTTGAATTTAATGTTCTTTCTTCAGGAGAAAAAGAAGTAATTGATATACTTTTGGATCTCTATCTAAGGCAAGATGAATATTGCGATACTATATTTTTATTAGACGAACCAGAGCTGCACATAAATACATCAATACAGAAAAATCTTTTAATAGAAATTGATCGTTTAGTTGGAGAGAACTGCCAAATATGGCTTACAACCCATAGCATAGGCTTTTTACGCGCTCTACAAGATGAGATGAAGGACAAGTGTCAAATTATTCAATTTAAGTCCAACTATAAACTCGCTTCAGAGGCTTATAACCTGACTCCGATGAAGGCGTTAAGAGCAAATTGGAGTGATATTTTTTCAATTGCGCTTGATGACTTAGCTAATCTTGTTAGCCCTAAGCGTATAGTCTACTGTGAAGGCCGCGACCAACCAGGTAGGGGTGGGGTCGAGAGAGGATTAGATGCCGAGGTTTTTAATCATATATTTTCGGAAAGTTATCACGATACACTCTTTGTTTCGAGTGGAGGTAATACTGAATTAGATAAGCGAAGTGATATTGCAATTGCGATTCTAAGCAAGGTCTTTTCTAACTTGGAAATATTAGTCTTAAAGGATAGAGATATGGCATCAGGGCGAGATACTACTGAGCAGGACAGGCAATCATATCTCGCTCTTAATCTAGCCAATCACAGAGTCCTGAAAAGATGGGAAATTGAAAACTATTTGTATGACAAAGAAGTTCTTGTCAAATACTGTGAAGAAAATAAGTTAAAATTTAGTGAAAATGAATACGATCTATTAGTGACAGATATAGACAATCAGAACTTAAAAGATGTCACTGGATCAATAAAAAATATTTGTGGAATTATTGTCAGCGTTAATCCTAAAACATTTAAGTTGAATCTTTCTAAGTGTATCTCGGAAGAAATGAATGTTTATAAGGAATTAATTTCCTGTATCTTTGATCGTTGTTAGACTAAAGATACTAAAGATGCTAACAAGTGCAATGCACCTGAAATTTAAAGTTTACTATTTCTAGCAAAAGTTATCTGAGTCCGTTGATTTGAGCCGTTAGTACAGTGCGAGCTACGATCTTGTAGGGTGCGTTAATGAAATATAACGCAATTTTTGCTTTAACACAAGCAATTTTTTCGGAGTAACTTCTGGTCAGCTATAATGTCAGATAAGCTAGTAAAAATAATTAGCTTCGTTGTTTAGTCCAGAGAGGTTATCGGCGATGCCTGCGGTGAGCGAAGCGATCGCCAAGTATAAGTAATTGTGAAGCGATCGCTGTATAACAAATCATTGGATTTGGGGGCGATCGCAAAGACAAATAATTACTAAACGATCGCCTAAAAATCACGACTCACAGGAATAGCGATCGCTTTAGGGTGAGTTAATGAAATGTAACGCTCCTTATTTTTGTTTGAACGAAAGCATTCTGTTCGGAAATGTAGGGAGTGAGAGATTTTCCAAGCACATCAAGGTAAAAACTTCGCTACACAATCGATCGCACCACTCCGCCCTCAACTCGCAGGGCTGCACCATTAATCGCAGAAGCTAAGGGACTGGCAACAAACGCAACTAACGCAGCAACTTCAGACGTTGAAGCAAATCGCTGAATTAGCGAAGATGGACGCATCTTGGTAAAAAACTCTTTCTCAACTTGTTCAATCGAAATATTTTGCTCCTTAGATAATCCCTCGATGAAGTCTTCCACGCCTTCGGAACGGGTTGGACCCGGCAATACCGTATTGACAGTCACATGGCTGCCCGCAGTTGTTTCCGCCAAACCGCGACTCAATGCCAATTGTGCAGTTTTAGTCACGCCATAGTGAATCATTTCGGCGGGAATATTCAAGCCAGATTCACTAGAGATGAAAATAATTCGTCCCCAATCTTGCTTCAGCATCAGCGGCAAATAATGGCGCGAGAGGCGAACACCGCTCATCACATTCACTTCCAGAATATTCATCCACGCTTCATCGGAGATATCTTCAAATGCTTTGGAGCCATAAATTCCTAAGTTATTCACCAAAATGTTGACGAATGGCACTTTTTGAAGTAACAATTCAACGCCTGCTTGCGTTCCCAAATCGGCGGCAATTCCCTGAAGTTTGGCATTAGGGACTGTTTGCTGAATGCGGTCGATCGCATTGTTGACGCGCTCTTGCGTTCTGCCATTGACAATGACCGTCGCTCCTTCTTCAGCAAG
This sequence comes from Microcoleus sp. AT3-D2, assembly GCF_036705715.1. NCBI lineage: Bacteria > Bacillati > Cyanobacteriota > Cyanophyceae > Oscillatoriales > Microcoleaceae > Microcoleus > Microcoleus sp. AT3-D2. The sequence continues at coordinate 290,986 of NZ_JAUBVE010000001.1, forward strand.
TGCGGTAACGATTGCCAGTCCAATTCCACCTGTTGAACCACTGACCAATGCCACCTTTCCTGATAGTTTGAGATCCATACTTTAGTTAAACCAAATATAGCAGTTGACAGTTGACAGTTGACAGTTGACAGTTATGGTGCAATACGGTTCAGTTAACACTGCTAATTCCCCGGAGAGCCCCCTAAATCCCCCTTAAGAAGGGGGACTTTGAGCAATTTATTGTCCCCCCCTTTTTAAGGGGGGCTAGGGGGGATCTGTCTTATCTGAACCGTATTGAGTTATGGTGCCCGAATTAAACCGTCGATCTAGCCCTCCTTTGAGACTCTATTCATTAGGTTATTGATGCCCTAACCGATGTGGCGATTGCTATAACGTCAAATAATTATCTACGACTATGGCCTAATCAATTGGTCGCCACCTAATCCAATTTCACCACCATTTTGCCAAGATTTTTGCCTTCAAAAAGACCGATAAATGCGCCCACAGCCTGGTCAATTCCTACTACCACAGTTTCTTGATTTTTCAATTTTCCAGCGAGGATTCAGTCTCCAAATTAGCTCAACATTTAGATGCCAAAGATTACATCTGTTGGAGTTCTATTCCTCTGGTTTCCTGCCACCAATTTGATTGCACTTAGACACACACTTTTTGGGAGCATCTCATATTTGTAAAAACACTTTTTCTGGCTCCTTCCTTCTTCCTCTTTCCTCCTGCCTCCTGCCTCAAAACTCCAATTTCTAGCTTGCCTGCAAAAGTGAGATGCTCCCCACTTTTGGACGGTCATTCCACAAAACAATCAAAATCATCCCGCAATTATGTAAGCCCTTAAAATTCCACATCTTCGCGCTCATTTTCGTCGGTTCTGGGAGTATCCAAACCTTTCGCAGCCCAGCGCATTGTTTCAATGTATTTTGCCAGACTCGCCACAGTCGGAGCCTCAAACAAATTGCTGACCGATAACTCGACTTGCAAAGCGTCTCGGATGCGAGAAATCAACTGAGTTGCTAGCAGGGAATGCCCGCCTAGTTCAAAGAAATTATCGTAGATACTAACCTGCTGTTTTCCCAAAACTTTAGCCCAAATTTTCCCGATCGCCTTTTCGAGTTCAGTCCTAGGCGCTACATAATTTTCTGTTATATCCTCGCTGTCTGTATCTATATCAGGCAAGGCGCGGCGGTCTACTTTGCCATTAGGCGTCAGTGGCATATTCTCCAACACTGCATAAGTTGCAGGAACCATATATCCTGGTAACTTTTCTTTCAAAAATTGGCGCAAGTCACTTGATTTTAGATTTGAGATTTCCGATTTTTCATTGATGCCGTCAGGAATAACATAAGCTACCAAATGTTTATCGTCGGGGATGTCTTCCCTCACAATTACTACTGCTTCGCGCACTTGTGGATGCTGGCACAAAGCCGCTTCAATTTCTCCCAATTCGATGCGGTAGCCGCGAATTTTTACTTGGTCGTCAACGCGACCTAAAAACTCGATGTTTCCGTCAACCCAATAGCGACCTAAATCACCTGTTTTATAAAGCCTAGAACCAGATTTATTGCTAAAAGGATTGGGAATGAATGCAGCAGCAGTTAAATCAGGCTGGTTGAGGTAGCCTTTCGCCAATCCGTCACCGCCGACGTACAATTGACCTATAACACCGATCGCCACCGGCTGCAAATCCGCATCCAGGAGATAAATTTGCGTGTTGGCGATCGGGCGGCCGATGGGGATAGATGTTGCGGTTTCGGGTACGTCTTGCACGCAATAATAAGCCGAAAATGTGGTATTTTCTGTAGGCCCGTAAACGTGAATTAATTTAGTGCTTGGCTTTTGTTGGAGAAGTTTTTTAACCCATCTCATATCGACCGCTTCTCCGCCAAACAGCAAGCAGCGCAGCGAATCAAAAGCTTGCGGTAAAACTCTAGAAATTTGTTGAAATAAGGCAGTTGTTAAAAACAAGACGGTGATGCCTTCTTGGCGCAGTTCTAAGGCTAAATCGTGAGGCGAAAGGGTAATATTTGTGCTAATTCCCACGAGTTGAGCGCCGTTAAGCAAGGCTCCCCAAATCTCGAAGGTGGCTGCATCGAATGAAGCGTTTGATGCTTGGGCAATTTTATCGGTAGGTTCTATTTTTATATAGTTGGTGTTGAGTACCAGGCGATTTACTGCTTTGTGGGTGACAGCAACTCCCTTGGGTTTTCCTGTTGAGCCAGATGTGTAAATAACGTAAGCTAGGCTGTTTGCTGTGACGGTGTTGGCGGGATTTTCGGCGCTTTCTTTGGCTATGTCTTCCCAGTCGCGATCGAAGTAAATCACCGAGTTTGAGAAGTCTCGGAAATTCTCAATCAATTTATCCTGAATTAGCAAGACTTTAACTCGAGCATCTTCCAGCATCAAGTTTAGCCGATCGCGCGGATAGCTCGGATCTAACGGTAGGTAAGCCCCTCCCGCTTTCAGTATAGCCAACATCCCCACAATTAGGTCGATCGATCGCTCTGCACAAAGCCCCACTAAAACCTCCGCCCCCACGCCCAGTTTTTGTAGGTAGCGCGCCAGTTGGTTGCTGCGACTGTTGAGTTCTCTGTAAGTGAGGTGTTGGCTGTCGAAAGTTAGGGCGACATCCTCCAGATGCTGCCGGGCCTGCTCTTCAAATAACTGATGAATGCACTTATTTTGAGGATAATCTGTCCGAGTATCGTTCCATTCTTTGAATAATTGATTCACTTCATCCTCGCTCAATAAAGGTAAGTTAGCGATTCTTTGTTCGGGATTAGCAACAATGCTTTCCAGCAGCGTTTTAAAATGCCTCAGCATTCGGGCGATCGTAACTTCATCAAATAAATCCGTATTGTACACAGCTAAGCCTCGGAGGCCTTCCGAATCTTCCCAATGTTCGCCGTATCTGCTCCTAAAATTATCGGAAGCTTCCCACAAATACAGCTCTAAATCAAAGCGCGTTGTTTGAGTCTCCAAAGGAAAAGAACTCAACTTTAATCCTGGCAATTCTAGCTCGTCCAGCGGCGCATTTTGCAGCCCGAATACCACCTGAAACAGCGGGTGACGATTCAACGATCGCTCTGGGTGCAATTCCTCGACGAGCTTCTCAAAAGGCAAATCTTGGTGAGCATAAGCTCCCAGGGTTACTTCCCGCACCCGGCCCAAAAAATCTCGAAATGTCGGGTTTCCCGAACAGTCTGTTCGCAGCACTAAAGTGTTGACAAAAAAACCGATTAATGTTTCAATTTCGCTGCGGTTGCGATTGGCGATCGGCGAACCGACAACAATATCATCTTGTTGCGAGTAGCGGTAAAACAAAGTTTGAAATGCTGCGAGCAATGTCATAAATAAAGTCGCTCCTTCTCGCTGCGAGAGCGCTATAAGTGCGTTTTTCAGCTTTTTCGGCAGTTCTAAATATTGAGTTTTTCCCCGATAATTTTGCCTAGCTGGTGCAGGGCGATCTGTGGGCAAATTTAACACAGAAATCCCGTGCAATTGCTGCCGCCAATAAGCTAGCTGAGTTTCTAATACTTCACCTTGCAACCATTCGCGCTGCCACTCGGCAAAGTCTGCATATTGAAGTGATAATTCTGGTAGGGGAGATGGCTGTTGATTTATCAAAGCTGTATAGATAGCCTGCACTTCTCTAATTAGCACACCTATAGACCAATCATCGGAGGCTATGTGGTGCATATTTAGCAAGAGAATATGCTCTGTTTCTGTCAGCCGCAGGATGGTGACTCGTATCAGCGGCCCCGTGGATAAATTGAAAGGGCGAAGAGATTCGGCTGCGGTGAGTTTATTTGCTTCTGTTTCCCGTAGTTCGGGTGGCCAATGTTGCAGTTCTAATAGTTGTAAATTAGTCTTAAAAGCAGGAGATATTATCTGCACTGGTTGCCCTGATACTACGGCAAAAGTCGTTCGCAAAGTTTCGTGTCGCTGCACTATTTCGTTGAAGGTTTGCTCTAAAGCTGTTAAGTTGAGGGAACCAGTTAAGCGCAGTGCTGTTACTACATTATAGAAAGGGTTTTCCGGTGCGAATTGGTCGAGAAACCACAAGCGCTGCTGGGCAAATGATGCCGGAAAGACAAACACTTCGGCTTCTGAGGAAATATTCAGTTTTTCTATATCGTTTGTAAAGGAATCGTCAAAAATTTCGGATGCCATATCTGTTGCTCTTCGGGATAGGATGTGTTAATTTTTTGATGGCGCGGGGTGGCTTTTTGATGGTGCGATCGCCTCTTAAAACTTTCGCGAGCAAAAGATCGGAACTTTTAAAATCATAAATCTGGGTGCGGGAGTGCGGGAGAGACGCGGGGAATAGAAACGGGGTTTCTGCCTGCAGGATCAAGTTATCCATTGAGGGGCTAGGAGTGCCACCCCCCAATCAAATTTAGTCACAGAACGGGCTCTTAGGTTTGTGAGTCGGGTGCAATCGGGTGAGTTATATGCGAGAATTACCGGGAGCAATTCGTGGAGAGGTCAAGCTGTAGTCAGGAACCTCAGCCTAAAGGCATGAGGCTTGAAGGAAAAATCTAACAAGCCGTTCTGACGGGCCTAAGTCTTAACTGGCTACGTTTTTTGAGTCACGACACCGGGAGAATGCGAAGCTAGTTCCCTGCTCTGTCGCTGGTAGTTAAACAGTCTTAAGGTCACTGAGACAGTGCTACGGGCCTAACAAGCTCATTAAACCTTGGCGAAGCTAACTTTACCCCGCAAGGGAGGCTCGAAAGAGCAAAACACTATGCGTACAGGGCTGGGAAGTTTGAGACGGTAATTGTCCCGTTGAAAGTGCAACACAAAAGCACACCGAGCCAACCAGTCCCAAGGCGGTAGTAAATCAAAAATGTAAAGCCGTCCTAAAAGGACGGGGTTTCTAGCCATTTTTCTGATGATTTCTAATTGCACAAAGTGTTCTTGGGGCGATTCCCTTCGGGATAGCTTTGCTTCACGCAATTTTTTCACATTTGTACCTTAGCGACTACTATTGATTAAACAGTGTTCGCAATTTCTTAGATCAACTCACTAGAACTTGCGGCCTGATTTGGCAAAATACTTAAGAACAGTGAACGTGCAGTTTAAATTAGAGGTTATAGGCTAATGGCGCAGCGGAACGTATACTCGTCAAAGGACGAGCCAGAAGAAGTACAATCAGCAGAAGAAGTCCTCCACTCAGTAATGCAAGAACTGGACGCTTTGCATCAAAATGTCAAAGGCCAGTTAAATCAGGACATTACTCGGCTGCAAACTGAAAAAAATCACCTGATTGAGGATATTGAAGACCTCAGAGAGCAATATCGCAAATTGCAGTCTCAGCAAATGGAATCTCTGTCGGGGCGATACATTCAGCAGCAGCAATTGTGGCTGAAGCAGTTGGCTCAAGTTTTGGCTCACAATTTGCAGGATTTGTTGGTGCAGCGGTTCAACGAACTCAGCGCTAACTCGGGACATTCTCTCAGCAGCCCTATTCCCAGCGGTGAGTTCCCGATACCGATGCCGCCGAGCAACTACGACGAACGGGCCTCTGAGTTGCTGGCGGCGCTGGATGAAAGGATCGATCGCAGTTTCCAGATGCTGGAACAAGATTTAACCAGTTACGAAAGCGAGCTTTCCGTGCGGCTCAACAACATGAAAACCCTGGAACTGCAAGGGGAAGAGCTGTTACAAAATCTCGTAAACCGCATCAGGGAAGAACTCGAAGAAGAAGAAGAATATCTTGAGAATCCTTTCGATGCTCAAGATTCCTATGTCGAGGAATCAACTAATTCTCTTAATTCTGTCCGCCCGCAATTTCTGCAGCCAACACCTGTGGAAACGCCGCGAAAACCCGTGCCACAGCCTTCTTCAGCGCCTGCTGCAACTGTTAAAGCATCTTCTCAAGTGCAGACAGGTTTGGTGCTGGCTTTGTCTTCGGCGGTGGTATTGTCGCTGTTTAATGTTTGTTTGAGAATTCTGATTAAAAGCAAAAATCCTCGGATGGTTTTTGGGTGGTTTGAATTTCCGGGGGTAGTAACTCCGGGTTTTGGAAATTCTTTGTTGATTTTGTTGATGCGGCTGATCGTGGTGATGGCTTTGATGCCGATATTGGCCACATTTCTGTATCCTTCTGTGTGGAAAGATATTAGACGGTTGTTCGAGTCGGGCGATCGAGCTTTGTGGAGTAAGGTTTTAGGAAGCGCATTTTTTCTGTTTTTGTCTCAGGTTTTGATTTATTTGGCGATCGGCAATATTCCAGCGGGGATTGCGATTACGATTTTCTTTATTTACCCGATCGTCACCGTACTGGGTTCTTGGATCTTGTTTGGTTCTCGCCCCAGCAGAGTCGGCTTTTTCGCGATACTGGGGATTACCGCAGGTCTGATTTTAGCTGGGTGGCCGAGTTTTGCGGCTCAAGCTCCAGGCGGTGGCAATGTCGGGGTGGGAGTCGCTGCTGCACTGGCTTCTGGGATTACCTTTGCAGGTTACGTATTGCTGACGCAAATGGCCGCAGGCAAGCTGCACCCAATTCCTTTTAGTTTAGTTAATTTCGCCGCGATTTTTGTATTTTCCTCCCTGAGTTTGTGGGTGCCACTGTCGGAAAATTTTTCTCCTAAAATCGACCAAAATGTTTGGCCTGGTTTGATTTTGGGAGGTGTTATTTTAGGGGTGCTGACGCTGTTTAGCTATCTTTTGAATAATTTTGCCATCCGCTTTGCGGGGGCAGCCTTAGCGTCAGTAATTGGCACTTTGGGGCCGGCAATGACCGCACTCTTCGGTTTTCTAATTATCAATGAAAAGTTGCAGCCGGTGGCAATTCTCGGCATGGCTGTGGTGACATTGAGCGTGGCTGCTATGAGTGTGGAACGCATAGTCGCTCCTCAAAAGAAGGCTAGTTAAGGCTTGAATTTGGGCGATCGATCGTCCATTCAGAAACCCGGTTTCTTCAAGAAACCGGGTTTCTCTGTGCGGACACAAGATCAAACAACAGAAACCACCACTCGAAAACCCACAATACTAGCCTTACAATCCGGCTGATATCTGAGGCGGCAGGCGCTGCGACAATTCGGAGGATGATCGTTCCAAGAACCCCCCCGCAACAACCTCAGCGAAGAGTCCCCGTCAGACTCCCAAACGCTACCATCAGCAGGCGCACCGTTATAATTATTGTGCCAAGAATCCGCGCACCATTCCCAAACATTTCCGTGGAAATCGTACAATCCGAAAGCATTGGGTTTAAAACTACCAACATCTGTCGTTTGAAAGCGATAAACTCCCTTCGGCGCCTCAGCGTAATTAGAATTTCCGTTGTAATTTGCTAACTCGCTGGTAATCGTTTCCCCAAAGTGAAACGGCCCCGTAGTTTGCCCCCGGCAAGCATATTCCCATTGGGCTTCGCTAGGCAAGCGATAATTCTTACCAGTTTTGCGAGAAAGTCGATCGCAAAACTCCACAGCCTCGTACCAAGATACATTTTCTACAGGTCGATTTGCACCTTTAAAACGGGCAGTATCGGGATTGAGAAATATTTTAATTTCCGGCAGCGCTGCAACTGCTGTCCACTGTGCCTGAGTGACGGGAAATTTGCCCATATAAAAAGATGCTAAAGTTACTGGATGCTGCGGTTTTTCGTCGCTGTCACCCCGATCGTTTGGGGAACCCATGAGGAAAGTACCGCCACGAACAGATACCATTTCCAGGACTGTACTGCTACCGAGATGTTCTTCAAAAAAACGCGCTTTGCCGCTGTTAACATTAGTTTGCTTCCCGCGCTTGTCTACTGTCACCACCTGAAATTCAAAAGTGCTTTTGACAACAGCAATTCTCTGCGATGCCTTGTTCACTGGCGGATTGGTGTTGGATTTTTTCCTCGGATTGACAGAGATATTGCTGTTGATTTGCCCGCTTTGATTGAGCGGGGTATTGATGGCAAGTTGTCCTCCCTTTATCATAAAAGAATTTAGAGCAAGTTGTCCTCCATTGGCACAATGGGGTTGGGGAGGTAAAGAATAGAGATTTAAAGCTTTGATTACTTCATCAGCAGATTGATATCTATTTTTGAGATAATCTTGAATTAATTTGTCTAAAACATTTGCCAACTCGCTGCTGATTTTTGTGCCGGCTGACAACCGTTCTCTCCAAATCCAGCCGCCGTTTATCGGGTCGTAAAGGTCATCGGAACCGTCAATTTTTGGCAAACATTGAGTTAGCAGTCTCAGGCAAGTTATTCCCAAACTGTACAAATCGCTTCCGGGGAAAACTTGACCGCGCATTTGTTCTACCGGCGAATATCCGGGCGTTCCTACCGTTGTGCCTACTTGGCTCATCAGCGAGCCCGTCACTTGTTTGGAAATACCGAAATCTATCAAAACTAACTCTCCCCGCCCTCCCCTTCGGAAAGCTGAATTGCGAAAATTGCCCACCTTTGGCAGGGATGATCTAACAGAGGTGCGGCGGCGGATGATATTCTCAAGTTTGATGTCTCGGTGAATGACATTGCGATCGTGCACAAATTTCAGAATCGGCAAAATATCTGCCAACAACTGCCAAATTTTTTCTTCGCTAAAAACACCCTGCTGAGTTAATTCTGCTAGTAAAGTTTGCCCCTCAATCAACTCTTGTACTAAATAAAGTCGCTTGTCTTGTTCAAAATAAGCAATTAATCGAGGAATTTGGGGATGTTCGCCGAGTTCGTAAAGTCGTTTCGCTTCTTGCTTAAACAATTCTGCGGCTTTTTCAAGTGCTGAGGTTCCTTGAAATTGGGGTACAAACTGCTTGATTACGCAGGGATCGTCCATGCGATCCGTATCTACCGCTTCATAAGTTCTGCCAAATCCCCCTTCGCCCAACAGTCGAATCACGCGGTAGCGGTTTCTAAAGAGATGGTTGAGGCCTTGCGATCCGCAACTTTGACAAAATTTAGAGTTGTCGGGATTGAAAGGATGAGAACACGTGGGATTAGAACAGTAGAACATATCTGGGAAGAAATGATCCGGTTAAGGTTATGATATATCTTTTTGGCGCCCTTATGGAATACTAACAATTAATAATTGGTTATTGACAATTGACGGTAGGGAGGGCCTTACCCGCCGCTTGTGTCGCCCCAAGGGAGAAAGTAGAAGGCAGAATTTAAAACGCCAATTAATCCAAAGAAAGCGATTTGAGGGCAGAAAATGCCAGCGCGATCGACCGATTTTCGCAACGCACTCACTGCAATTAGCAACCAACTTGACCCGCAGCTTATAATTTGAGGGATGCCTGACAAAATGTTCGTTGATATTTGGATTGCCATCTGGCACATATTCATTACGATCGTTCAGAATCTGTATCGACTCATCTAGAGGCGTACCTGATGTTACTGAGAACTGCTATAGCTTCAGTCTAATCATTCTCATCAAACACAAGAAAATTTCTTTAACATTCTGCAACGATTTGGCAAAGCCAACGTGTAGCATCTGTTTGGTCTCTCCCTCGGTGCCATGCTGACAGAAGGATGCGTCCTCCTCCCTCTAATGGCGATCGGTCTTGGGAGGATATCTTCGATCGCATTTTGAAAAGCTCATTCAGAAGTTATTTTCATTTCATTCTCGCAATTTTTTTACGAAGATAATAAACAACAACCTGGCAAAATGGTTCGAGCTCTGCTCCATTTTTTCCTTCCCAAGTTGCTAAGTATTTTGGAATGTCTACATCACGCACTTTTTTAAGTCGCAGTATTTGAGTAAATGAATCAATCACTGCTTTACGATTATTTACCAAAATGGAGTGATTTAAATTTAATACATCATCAATCTCACTCTGTAATTGTAAATCGTTAGCTTCAATGCGACCTGAACCAGGGAATTTAAATAGCCTTTCTACATCATGCTTTGAATTGGCTGGATTAAATGATATGTCATCATCACCTTTTCTTGTATCACAATGCTGATCGCGTCTAGGTTTTCCCGATCCACCAAGGCAAGCACCTAATAGATTGGTATAATCAAGTTGTTTCTCAGGAAATTTATTTGGAGATTGGCTTTGGCAGTGCTCGATCTTCATCTTTTCTAATGTCGGATAAATTCGTTGCATACAATAACAGCAAATCCCCCGTTGCTCACTCACAAGGCTTGTGCGTAGATCGTCTTTTTCTGCATAGTTATCATAGTCAGAATGGCTGCTGCACCGATGTCGTATTAACGATATTGGTTCGGGTTGTTTTTGGATATTTCTCATTCATTACCTTCTAAAAATTTAATTAGCGTTCGAGCGCGGGTAATCTCTGGCTCGGATGCGCCGAGTTTTTCAGTCAGATTTATAATAGATTGATGTGCCGCATCAAAATCTTCGTCATCGATGAGCTTAAAAAGAGCGTGAAGTTTATCGGCTACCTCTTTGTTCCGCTCTGATACTCTCATCAATTCGTGTAATACTCGGTTGGCATCAAGACCATAAGATTCTGATGGAATGGTAGCAATAATGCTGCTAGTTTCTTCGTCGTGTTCGAGGACTCTAATCCGCTTGGCTTCAACTTCACCGATAATAAGTGGTGAATGGGAAGTGCAAACAAACTGGATTGAAGGAAAGGTTTTGGTGAGGTCATTCACAACTTGACGTTGCCATTTAGGATGAAGATGAACGTCTATTTCATCAATTAGAACTAGCCCTGATGTTTTTTGCAAAACAAGAGGCAATTCTTGACTAGACATATCCGATTGTTCGGTTAGGAAAGAGGCATTTTGAGTGACGATTTTGATGGCAATATCGGCAATTAGACCTACCATCATTTTTTGACCAGCACTAAGGTTACTAAAGGGTTGGGGGTTGCCTTGGATGGAAACAACAATTTCCGATCGCTCTGGGTCAAACCATAGGTCATCTGCGTTAGGAATACAACGCAAAATAGCAAACTTTACAACCTTGTAACCAGGGCGCATTTGTCCCTGTCGATTGACCGAAGCGATCGCTTCTTTCTGGAACCAAGTATGGAGATCGGCGATTCTAATCCGTTCTTCAAAGCAGTCATAGAAGGCATCCCAACGGCGGGCGGGGCTGGTGTGGGTTGTTGCTTTGGGATCGCGTTGGTTGGAGGGTAGCCAAGCTCGACCTGCGCCGTAGTAGGCGACGATGGGTAGCCAGATTTTTTCGCCTGCTTCAACCTGTTGAAATAAAGTGGAGATAATTTCTAGAGCTTGTTTGGCTTCAGTGTTAGAGGTTCTAGAGCCGTTAGTTTTGATTTGTCTGAGCCATTGGACTGGCTGACTGTTAATCGTGCCGATCGCTTTAATCTGAACCGGTTTTCGTTCTATAAATTGGGTGATGGTGTCGGATTCGATCGCTTCTAAGCGGATTTCTGAGGGAAGAATGTTACGGCGGCTATTGTTGAGGGTTGTGTCGGGGGAGTTGACCAGCCAAATTCCAGCCGCGATCGCCAAAGCATCGAGGATCGTAGTTTTACCTGTGCCATTGTCCCCAACCAGCAAGGTAAATTGGGGATGCAAGTCAAGAGTATAGTCTGAAAATTTCTTGAAGTTTTCGATTTCTAGTCGGTCAATTCTCATGGTAATGTCCCACTGTAGATCGGTATTCAGCTTGTAATTTGTAGCATAGAAATCATCGTATAGCAGTTGAGAGTTGACAGTTGACAGTTACATAGTACCCGAATCAAACCGTTTCTCGATCGAGGGATCGCGGGATCTATTCATTAAGTTATTTATGTCAAGATCGATGTGGCGGTTGCTATAGTAGATCGCTGGGAATTCTCTACAAACTGTTTGCCACATTCCTTACAGCGATAGCACTGCTTCCCCCGTCGATAACCGTTTTTGGACAACTGCTCCGATTGACAATGAAGACATTTCATTACTTTCATTACATTTCTTGACCGACCTTCCCCCACATACGACTCTAAATACGACACCAACAAATCCTCAATCTGCTGTACCAGTTGTTGGCGATGCAGTCGATCGGGGTTGCGAAGTGCCGACAGAATGACAGCATTACTGCTGTGAACGCAAACCTCCGCTAACAAGCTACATTGCGCCTCACTCAAGCTGGGATTTCTTTGCTGCAAAAGACTCGCCATAAAGTCGATCGCTTCGTGAGTCATACTTTCATCGATCGACTGGAAAATCTCGCGCGCTATATAAAACTGCACAAACACCACCCGTGATACAGGCTGTTCAAACATCTCTGCAACAGCAGTAACCAGGGTATGAATCATTTCGCGCAGCGGTAACTGAACGATTTCCGACGTGTTCGCCTGCGCCCACATCGCCTTAACCCGATCGGCATGACGCAGCTCCATTGCATTAAAAATGGCAGCTTTATCAGGAAAAAACTGATACAGAGAACCGATGGCCGTCCCTGCTTTTGCTGCAATTAGATGGGTAGTCGCCTCCCAATAGCCCACCTCGTCAAACACTGCTGCTGCTGCATCCAAGATTTTTTCGACTCTTTCTTTACCACGCTGCTGTTTCGGTTGACGGCGCAAACTGCTTGACAAATGTGAATATTCTGTCATATTCTAGAAAAGCGACAAATCTCTCACAATTTTATGTCTAAAGGAGAACACCATGCAGTCTATGCTTCCCGGTGCGCCTTGGCTGTTGGCACATAAGTCAATGCTGGCAGCGAACCAGCCTCGCAAAATTTCCTTGTATGGCACCGACTATGTGATGTGGAAAGATATTGCCGGAACCATCCATGCCTTGCCCAATGCCTGTCCGCACATGGGAGCAATGCTGTCGGAAGGATGGTGCGAAGCCGAAAGCGATCGCCCAAGCGGTGTCGTCTGCCCCTTCCATGCCCTGAAGTTTGATGCTGAAGGCTGCACCGTATTACCCGGATCGAATCAGAAAACGTTGCCCTTACTCAAACCGTTAGATTTGATTGTTCAAGATGACTTCATTTGGTCTTATGGGGGATACGAGCCACAAGTCCCCATTCCCAATGTACTCAAGGAAATCGCAGAAACTTACTACTTCATCGGGCATACCGCCGATCGCAGTATCCAGACGGATTTGCTGACTATGCTGCTAAATATGCACGACTATAATCATCAAAACGGTACTCACCGGGACTTGTTTAGGATTACCGATGTGGAATTTCATCAATTCATTGATGAAGGACATCAATCCCATGCGTTTTACGATATGCCTACTGCCCCTTACAGTTTGGCAGAAAAGCTCAGAAAGCCTGATTTATTACTACTGCCCAGCACAATAAAAGCGCACCTAGAAAATCATTTCCCATCCCTAGTAATTTTTCATGGAGAAATGCCATTCGGCAAAGCTGCACAGTGTCATATATTCGTACCAGAAGCCGAGAATCGAACACGGACTTATATTTTGCTGTTCGGTCAAGCAAAGCATCCTCTATTTAAGCTGTTGGGGGGGACGTATCTCAATTTTGGCAAAGTTGTCGTGGATCAAGATGCGGATATTTTAGGAAAAATTTATCCCGATACGCCTCAGAAAATTAAACTCAATAATGAAGTGGGGATGGACTGGGTACGACGCAATTTTGAAAGCTTTCCAAATGTGAGGGAGCCTAATCTTTCAAGGTAGATACTGAAGATGGCTTCAGCCTCATGCCAGACCGATAGCTTAAGCAGTCAAATTGGGAAGTAAATTTGGATTGCTGAGAATTCTGTGAAGCAAAGTTTGAAGCGAATGTTCCGTTAGTATTCTCTTGTATTCTACCAAGTATAGAAACAAGAAAAATTAAGACTAAAAACTAAAAGGGCGATCGCACGCTCATTGAAGGGCGATCGACCCACGGTAATAGCGTACCTACGTGCCAAAGTGGATAAGTGCTGCGCGGATCGCGATGAACCACACCGCGAGCGTGGCAAATAGGTAGAGGTAGAACCGAAGTATGATGAGATTGAATGTGCAATGAACAGCACTATGCAATGTGCGAAACACAACGAAGACCCACGCGGCGTTCACATACACTGTATCCACCTGCTTTGTGATGAACAGATATAAGACAAGCGCATAGAAAAGTACCGGAATCTCGAACAGGTTTTTTAGGTTATCCGATGGATTGGATACGCTTGGTGGCGAAATTTGTGCCAGTGCGCCCGGTACAGCAAGTTCCTCCGGGGTGAGCTTTCTACTGGTGATAAAACTGATACGGCGAATGTACATATACACCCAGACGAGGAATGTGAGAAACACTGTTGCAAAGAAGGGGCTGAAGATTGTATCTTGCGTCATTTTTACCTCGATCTTAACTTAGTAGAACATTGTAGTTAATGCTCGATCGACACATTTGCTAGACGGCTCCACTCATTCCACGAGCCGTCGTAATTTCGCACATTGGGATAACCTAGTAAATACTTTAAAACAAACCAGGTACACGCCGATCGTCCTCCAATTGCACAGTAAGGAAACACTTCTTTATCAGCCGTAATGCCCTGGCTGTCATAGAGGGTATGTAACAATTCTGGTGATTGAAAAGTTCCATCTTCATTCAGAGCTAGGATGTGTTCGAGATTTACTGCCCCTGGAATATGACCCGCGTGTTCCGTTCCTTCTGGCGGCTTCATCATGAATAATTCGCCACGATATTCTTCAGGGGTGCGAACATCTAGCAACACGCAATCCGTCCGATTCAAAGATGCGTGAACCTCTGGTTGTAACACCCGCAAATTAGCATCGGGGGATTTCGCATGATACTGTGCGGGTGCGAAGTTGGATAACTCCGATACCAGTGGGCGACTTTCTGCAACCCATTTCTGATATCCACCGTTGAGAACATACACTTTGTCATGTCCAAAGGTTTTCAAAAGCCAGAAAATCCAGGCTCCTGTGTTAGGATAGCTTCCATAGGCGATCGCAGTTGTTTCAGAGGAAATTCCCGATCGCGAAAGCAATTTTTCGATCGCATTTGGATCGAGATTAATGCTGAAATTTGGTATTAGCAAATCTGTAAAAATATTCCAGAACACAGCACCAGGAATATGAGCATTTTTGTACGGTTCGGGACTCATATCAACTTCAATCACCCGCACGGTTGGATCGTTAAGATGATCCATGAGCCATTGCGTATCGACCAAAACTTCAGGATGAGCATATTGGGACATTGGTTTTCTCCGATCTTTGGCACGCTTAGCTAAGATTAGGATAGGTAGATTGGCTTGCCCAGTCCTCGATCGGGTACTCTTTTTGACAATCAAGCAATTTCGTTACAAGCCCCCGGATTCATCCGTGGGGTCAATTCTAAAATCTAAAATCTAAAATCTAAAATCGGTTGACACCATCACCATGAAAAGCCCCTTGCAGCTTTTATTTGAAGCGATCGACCACGTAAAGAACGAACAAGATTTGCGATCGCAAGTCGTGCCCAAAATCGGTGAGTATTTTGCAGCTAAGCGATCGGGAATCTTTTTCTTCGATCGACTGCCCTTGGTAGATAGCAATCTTCAGAAAACACTGCAAATTGGACTATCAATCGAACATAATCCTGTTGTGCGTTATCTAGTGGAGCGTCACTCTCCTGTCCATGAAGCATTGGTGGCATCTCCCAAGGTTTGGACAATAATTTGTCCCCGACCCGATCATTGGCACGTGATGGCGGGACCGATCGTAAATAGCGGTAAATTAGCGGGTGTAGTGGGTTGTACGCGCGATCGGTCAATGCCCGCCTTCGATACAGAAAATCTAGCGGATTTGAGTGCGATCTGTTTGCACTTGTCTGTTTGGGCTGCAACCGTGCGCGAAGCGAAGCTATCCCGTAGAGAATCGCAACACCAACCTTTCAAGACCTCACGCATAACGCCTCGTGAATTGCAAATTGCCGAATTGGTTGCTTTGGGGCGAACCAACGCAGAAATCGGAAGGGAACTTTGGATTACTGAGAATTCAGTGAAGCAAGCTTTGAAGCGAATGTTCCGTAAGCTTGAGGTTTCGTCTCGTGCAGAAATGGTCGCACAGCTTTCCGCGACAAAATATAATTTGCCAAGCGTAAAAAGCTCTCCATCCAACTTGATGCAGAACATCCACCAATAAACTTAACGCTAGAAACCCCAAGAGCGATGGCACTTAATTGAAGAGCGATCGCACTACTGATAATTTGGAAGTATCGGGTATTGCGATCGAGTGTGGGAAACTACAATTCATCAAATGAATGATTACATATTAATTTGTAGTTTTGGGCAACAATTGATTTAGCGCACCGCACAAGTATCGCTTCACGGTATCCCTACTGGCGCCCACGCCGCTGGGAATGGTAAAGATCATCTCGACAGTTAATAGATTTCCGTCGGGTGAGGCAAAAACATCGATCGGCAAAGCACGCTGAAATGCTGTTGCGGGATTTTCGGCTTTCATGACACCTGTGCTCACATCGGTGCTGATCGTTCTGATGCTCTCGCGGGCTAAAATGGGTCGTAATTGGGAAAATGCTCTCTCTATCGATAACCCCTCAACCTGAACACGTGCAGAAAAGGCGGCACCATTCAAAAAGTCCCCCTTTTTTTGAAAGCTTTCCTCGCAGGTTGTGGCCACAGCGGGGGTGGCTAAACATATGAGAGCTAGAGTCAATACAAGCGATCGCATATTAACTGATTTATAAGAGTGAAACAATCATCAAGATCATGATGCACCATCATAGGATTATTTGGCAAGTGATGCAAATGCCTTCGATGGTTTTTAGCATGAGTTGCATTCCGGTTAGTATTCGCTGCTATCCTAGCAACTAGAGAAACTAGAATAATTAAGGGTAAAGACTAAAAGGGCGAGCTATCGTATTTAATAGAAGCTCGTACTGAATAGAAGGTCGATTTAATGCTGGATTCTCATTTTTTAACAACTTTTCACTCGCTTCACGTAAGTTCGCTTGTAGGCTGCCTAAAGTTTCTCATTGAGAATGCGCTCTCTTAGAAACCGGAAACATAGACTACATATAAATCAGTGTCAAGGTCTTTCGGGATCACCGCAGTAAACTTTCTCATAAATTTAAACTCAAACAGCTTGACTTTCAAGCAATATCCAATAAAATTAAGTTGAGCATATTTGTCACCTAGCCTACGTGAAATCACTTATAAAAACGCTCAATAACACTACCTAGAGATGCCGCAAGTTTATATCCAGTACGGAGATGCAAGAGTCTAGCATTTGGATGTTTCGCACTCAGGTAATCAGCAGCGTGTAAACCATTTTCATCAACTTTATAGTCGCCTGTTTCTATATCAATGATGACCATCTTACCAACATTCTCTTCTAAGTCAATTTTTGAGCGGATTCTGCTCTCATACAAATGTTTGGCACGAGGCAGGACTTCTTCACGATTCCAAAGGATGGTTTGCATACATTCCCCCTTTTTTGTAACTTTTGATCCTGTTACGGACGTGGGCTGTATTACGCGAATTCACCATGTTTATCGAGCGAGTTCTTGGGTTTTACCTGCGTGATACTCAGCCCGTGGCGCAGCAAGTTTGGTAAGAGGGTCGGGAGAACGAGCATTTGGTGGTTCCCCACTGGGATCATCTTCAAGCTCTTCCATAATCGTATCTTGCTCACTTACAAACCAGGTTTTCAACTTAGCGATAATCGCGCCCTCAAGTAACTCAGTCATGGTTAGCACACTCTTACAATATACCTCTAAAAAAAGTAGGCAAGGCGATCGCGAATTGTACACTTTTAAGAGCAACGATCGCGCCCGGTCGAATCGCTACAAATATGTTGTAGTACGATGTAGAATCCTAAGTTGGAATAATTCAGGCTGAGACAGATAATGAGCTACTGGGATGTAAAAAACCTGAGCTATGGAAACTTTAAACGTCTGTGGGGAGTACGTCCAGAGACATTTAAACAGACGGTGGATTTAGTGCGATCGCATAATTTATCTGGATGCGCTTGTCCAAACGCCAATTCTTGGTTTTCCAACTCCAGCACAGGTATTATAGTTATAGTTAAAGATTAGACCATAATGCACTTTAGCATTGAATGAGCGGACAAAATATTGGCACTTGCTAACAAGCTGATGCTCTGCTCGTTTAAATTTTCCCAACAGGCGATCGAATATCGCTGTCTCAGGTTCCCATCAATTCCACACCCGAATAATCGAAATAATCGAAATAACGAATATGAAAACCACGCTGCCCGGTTACAAACTCTTATCGTTGCCCCTTCACGAAGGAGTCAATACAGTTATTTATCGCGGGGTTAGGGAGTTCGAGCCAACTCCGGTTATAGTAAAAACCCTTAAAGCCGAGTATCCCACAATAGAAGAAATCGCGCGGTTGAGACATGAATATAAAATCCTCAAAACTCTGGACATGGCAGGGATTGTCAAAGCTCACTCTTTGGAAAAGCATAATAACGGTCTGGCGCTAATATTAGAAGATTTTGGGGGAAAATCTTTGAAAAACCTAATGGCAGCTAAACACCTTGAAATAAGCGAATTCCTAAGTCTGGCAATTCATTTGGCAGAGACCCTAGCTCAACTGCATGAAAATAAGATTATCCATAAAGATATTAAACCGCAGAATATCATTATCAACTCCAAAACAGATAAAATTAAAATCATAGATTTTAGCATTTCCACTTACCTAGAGCGAGAAAACCAGAGCCTCAGCAATCCCAACTTGCTAGAAGGCACCCCCGCCTATATGTCTCCAGAGCAAACCGGGCGGATGAATCGCTCAATTGACTACCGCACCGACTTTTACTCATTAGGTGTCACCTTTTATGAAATTCTGACTGGAAAGCTGCCGCATCAAGCCAGCGACCTCCTGGAATTAATTCACTGCCATATCGCTAAAAGACCAGTGCCACCCCATGAACAAATCCCTGAGATTCCCAAAGCGCTTTCTGACATCGTAATGAAATTATTAGCCAAAACCGCTGAAGACCGATACCAAAGCGCCCTAGGGCTAAAAGCTGACCTAGAAATGTGCGGTCATCAACTGCAAACCCATGGGAAAATTAGCAACTTCTCAATCGGTAAGAGGGATAAATGTGGACAATTTCTCATCCCGCAAAAACTCTATGGCCGCGAGCAAGAAGTAGCCACTTTGATGACAGCCTTTGAGCGAGTCTCCGGCGGAAACAGCGAAATGATGCTAGTGAGCGGTTACTCAGGGATTGGCAAATCTTCCTTAGTGAATGAAGTTCAAAAACCCATTCTCCGGCAGCGCGGCTATTTTATCTCCGGTAAATTTGACCAATTAAAGCGAAATATTCCTTATGCTTCTTTGATTCAAGCTTTCGCCGGCTTGATGCGGCATCTGTTAACAGAAAGTTCGGAAAAACTAGCCATTTGGAAAGAGCAACTCTTAGAAGCTTTAGGCTCAAATGGCCAAGTCATAGTAGATGTCATTCCCGAAGTCGAACTGATTGTGGGCCCTCAAGAAGCTGTTCCGCAAGTGGGGGCATCTGAATCCCAGAATCGCTTTAATCGCGTCTTTAAAGAATTCATTCATGTATTTACTAAACCCTCACACCCGCTCGTCGTCTTTTTGGATGACTTACAGTGGGCAGATTCGGCATCCCTCAAGTTGATTCATCTGCTTATTTGTGACCCGGACAGCCAATATTTACTGCTGATGGGAGCCTATCGAGATAACGAAGTCAGTCCGACGCATCCATTGATGCTGACGTTAGATGAGATTCAAAAGAATGGGGCGGTTGTAAATAATATCACCCTCCGTCCTTTGGATATTGGCAACGTCAGCTTGCTGGTAGCCGATACACTGAATGAGTCTTCCGCTCCGAGAAACCGGGTTTCTGAATTGTCCGAGCTACTTTTTAATAAAACCCAGGGCAATCCTTTCTTCTTGACTCAGATGTTCGCTACTCTGCATCAAGAAAAGCTATTCACCTTTGATTTCAGTGCCGGGTGCTGGCATTGGTCATTGAACCAAATTCAAGCGGTAGGCATCACAGATTATAATGTCGTCGAACTGATTGCCAGAAACATTCAAAAACTCCCGGAGGAGACGCAAAAAGTCTTAAAGTTAGCCGCCTGTATAGGAGACAAATTTCATTTAGAAGTTCTAGCAATTGTCACTGAAAAATCTCAGTCGGAAACGGCGACTGATTTGTGGGAAGCACTTCAGGCTGGCTTGGTTTTGCCCCTGAGCGAAGCATACAAAATCCCTCTCGTTTTTACCTCCGATGAAATGAGCAGGGAAGTAAATCAGAGAATAGCTCCAGATTCTCCTCTGCTATCATCCTCACCTGCCTCTTTGCCTTACAGCCATAATGCGCCTATCGCTTACAAATTTCTCCATGACAGGGTGCAGCAAGCGGCGTATTCTCTTATTCCAGAATCTCAGAAACAACAGACCCACTTGAAAATTGGTGAACTGCTACTAGAGCATACTCCAGCAGAGGAGATTGAAGAAAATATCTTTGAAATTGTCAATCAATTAAATGTTGGGGCTGATTTTATCACCGACCAGGCAAAAAAAGATCGCCTAGCCCGATTAAATTTGATAGCAGGCAAAAAAGCTAAGGCAGCAACAGCTTATGAAACTGCCGCCAGACAACTAAGGTTGGGGCTAGAACTCCTCAGAGAAGATAGCTGGGAAACCCAGTATGACCTGACGTTTCCTCTGTATGCGGAAGCGGCGGCGGTGGAATTTCTAAATATCAACTTCGAGAGAGCAAAAATGCTGTCTGAGGAGGGTCTAAAACACGCGAAAACTCTGCTTGAAAAAGTAAAAGTTTATGAAATCCAAATGCAGTTTTATACCCAGCAAAATCAGATGCAGGTCGCGTTCGATATTGCGCTGCAAGTTCTGGGTATGCTGGGCGTCTCCCTTTGTCCAGAACCTCCACAAGAGATGAATACCGAGGCGTTAGCTTCTCTGCCCGAAATGACGGATCTCAATAAGCGAGTGGCTATGGGGATATTATTGAAATCCGCTCCTCTTGCTTTTCATGTGGCTCCTGCCTTACTTCCACAAGTTCCATTTACAATGATTCATCTGTGTATTCAATATGGTAATTCACCCCAAGCTGCTTCCGGGTATGCGGTTTATGGCCTGATTTTGTGCGGGCATCTGGGTGAAATTGAGGCGGGATATCGCTTTGGACAACTAGGTTTAAATTTGTTGGATCGATTTGATGCCAAAGAACTGAAATCTTACCTATATGTAGTTTTTAATGCTCACATTAGACACTGGAAAGAGCATGGGAAAGAAACTTTAGTACCATTAATTGAAGGTATCAAAAGTGGTCTAGAAACTGGAGATTTAGACGATGTGGGTTATAGTTGTATTTACTATTGCGATCATATATTTTTTACAGGTCAACCGCTGGAGTTTGTGGATCAGAAGCAGGCGCAGTATCTTGATTTACTGCTGAAGCTTCAACAAGATTCGCATATTCCTTATTTGAAACTATGGAGAGTAATGGTATTACAATTACTCGCAGCCCCTGAAGAAAGATATACGATCAAGGGCGAAGCTTTGAATGAAGATGAACTCCTGCAACAGTCAATTGCTGACAATCAACATATGTTTGTTTTTGTTGCTCACCTGACAAAACTGATTCGATTCTACTTGTTGAAAGATTACGCTCAGTCAGTGAAAAGCGCCAGCGAAGCAGAAAAATATAAAGAAGGTGCACCGGCGCTGATGAGTGGTGCGGAACACAATTTCTACTATTCTCTGGCCCTCCTGGGTCAATATCCCCAAGTTTCCAGCAGCGACCAAGAAGAATTCTTGAAGCAAGTGGCGAAAAATCAAAAACAAATGCAGCAATGGGCAGTTCACGCTCCTGCAAATTATCAACACAAGTACGAGTTAGTGGAGGCGGAGAAAGCGCGGGTATTGGGAAAAATTGGCAAAGCGATGGAGTATTATGACGCCAGCATTCAAGGAGCCAGAGAACAGGGATACATTCAGGAAGAAGCCCTAGCTAATGAACGGGCCGCCGAGTTTTATTTTTCTCGCGGCCGGGAGAAGATAGCAGAGATTTATTTGACGGATGCTTACTATGGCTATGTTCGCTGGGGAGCGAAAGCAAAAGTGCAGGATTTATCAAAAGAATATCCTGAATTCTTCTCGCGAATACTGACTAAAGAAGTCCCCAACTTCGACATATCACGGACGACCAGCTCGACGACTACGGGGAGTTTTGCAGCACTGGATTTCGCCTCTGTGATGAAATCTTCTCAAGCTATTTCTGGCGAAATTGTTCTGGAAAGTCTGCTTTCTAAGTTATTGAAAATTGCGATAGAGAATGCTGGGGCTGAAAAAAGTTACTTAATTTTAGAAAAAGATGGTCAACTGGTGGTAGAAGGGACGGCAAGCATAGATAATAATGAGGTCGTAGTGCTGCAATCCACACCGATAGAAACGAGTCATAAATTGCCGTTTTCTATCCTCAACTATGTGGCTAGAACTCAGGAAAATCTGGTTTTAAATGATGCAAGTCGGGAGGGAATTTTTACGAGGGATAGCTATATCGTCAACGCCAAACCGAAGTCCATTTTATGTATGCCGATCGTCCATAAAGGAAAGCTCATTGGTCTGCTTTACTTGGAAAATAATCTGACAAGGAGTGCGTTTACTCCCGATCGCCTGGAAGTTTTAACCGCGATCTGTTCTCAAGCGGCGATTTCTCTGGAAAATGCCCGACTCTATGCCAATTTGTCTGAGGCGACTGACAGCCTGAAACAAGCCAATGAGCAATTAGAAGATTACAGCCGAACTTTAGAACATAAAGTGGAAGAGAGGACGCAGGAATTAAAGGAAAAAAATCTGCTCCTGAGCCAGGAAATTCGCGATCGCGTGCAGATAGAGCAAGCTCTGCGACTATCAGAAGCGCAATTAAAAAAACAAGCCGAACAACTAGAGCTTTCTTTCCAAGAACTCAAGCGCACCCAGACCCAGCTAATTCAGACTGAGAAAATGTCCTCACTGGGACAGATGGTGGCCGGGGTAGCCCACGAAATCAATAACCCGATTAACTTCATATATGGCAACCTGAGTCACGTCAGGACTTACTGTGAAGACATACTAGGACTGGTGAAACTCTATCAAGAACAATACCCCCACCCCACAGCAGCGATTGTTGAGGATATGGACGCAATCGAATTAGATTTCTTGATGGAAGACTTACCCAAAGTGCTGGATTCGATGAAGGTGGGGGCAGACCGAATTCGCGAAATTGTCCTCTCCCTGCGAAACTTCTCGCGACTGGATGAAGCGGAAATGAAAGAGGTCGATATCCATGAGGGCATCGATAACACCCTACTGATTTTGCAGCACCGACTGCAAGCTAAACTAGACCAGCCTGCTATTCAAATCATTAAAGAGTACGGCCCGCTGCCGATGGTGGAGTGCTATGCCGGCCAACTTAACCAGGTGTTTGTAAATTTACTCGCGAATGCGATTGACACTCTCAATGACCAAAGGGGGCCGCGGGCGATCGCAATTCGCACCTCAGTGGGATATGGGGAAGAAGAAAAATCCCCGATTTCCAATCTCCCCCTTGCGGAAAGCTCTACATTTTCTTCGGCTGAGGTGGATTCCCAGAACCTCGCCCCGACCCGGAAAGGTCCCCAATTTGTTGTGATTCGCATTTGCGACAATGGCCCCGGTATGACAGAGGAAGTGAACCGGCGGCTGTTCGACCCGTTCTTCACGACGAAACCCGTAGGGAAGGGCACGGGTCTGGGGCTGTCAATCAGCTACCAGATTGTGGTAGAAAAACACCGCGGACAGTTGAAGTGTGTTTCTCATCCCGGTCAGGGGGCAGAGTTCATTATTCAGATTCCTATTCGACAGAACTCTCAAAAATTGGCTTTGCAAAGCCAAACCTGATGAGTAGTTGTTATTGGTATTTCCAGGGATTCGATGGCGGGAATTGTGTCGGGATTTGTGCGAGCAAAAGCCTGAAACAAGCTTGCCTTAGCGCTTAACAGCAAGACTGAAACGACAAGGGCGATGATCTAGAAGCCCAGAACGATCGAGCGATCGCGGTGCTGATACTCCATCCATATTGGTTCTCACCCAACATGGGTACATCGAATTTACCACAATCACTGCCGGGTGCTTCCGGCTCAGCAAAGCTATTCGTGAAGCAGAGACGTTAAGCCCATCGGCTCAAGGCTCATCCCGGCGTGGAGGTGTTGTCCGGCGCTCGATCGCAAGCATACAAACAAGGAATGACAAAGGGTGCGCCGGATGTGACCTAAGTACCAGATCGGCTTCACCCTCCTCTTATATTTGTACTCATTTCGAGTATAATAGTTCAAAATGAGTACAAATATAAGAGGTTATTATGATGGCACTTTCACGCCCTCGCTTACAGGTTGTGCAGAATGACGAGATTGCCAAGGCAATTGAGACAATTCGCAAACACCGTCCCGGACTCATCAATGATTCGATGGTGGTTACATCAGCCTTGGTGGAATATGCGCTGGCTTTAGAGTCAGACAAGCCCCGACAAGCTAACTATCAAACCCCCTACGGCATGACAATCGTGAAAACAGGTGATGTAACCTGTGAAACCGGAATCTTCCAGTTTCTGATTCGGAACTTTAACCGCATCGCCGCCATTTTCGCGCATATTGACAATGAAGATGATATGTTCATGGATTACATTTCACGGGGGGAAAAGCCTGTCTATACCTTTGTTTTCAAGGGAAAGGGATTTACTGATTTTGAGTTTGTCCATATCGCAACTAATGGATCGTTCTTTGAGGAGTGTCTGACGCTGCTTGTATTAGATTTCCAACATCATCGCGATGATATTCGCTTTAATGTTATTTACGCTAACCAGTTTGAGGAGAGATGGGGGAAGAAATCCGTTAGTGATTATGTTCCATCCCTCGATGAAATGGCTAGAGCGTTTTTTCAGGATGAGAGCTACTTGTTTGGCGGCGGCGGTGGGAAAACTTCATGTACCTGGGATTTAGACTGGCAAGCTGATACCACTCCATATCAAGGGTTTGAGATGAGGGATACACGGTATGTTGACTATTCACGTGCACTCGTAGGATTGAAACCGTCTTCCCTTGGAAGAGAAAAATATGACGTAGCAGACTTAGCCTGTTCTGGTGTGTTAACTGTCGATCGAGATTTACTACATCTTCGGTTTCGATGTATGTGTGATGGGTGGACCGAGGAACAACAAGATCTAGATTTTTACGAACTGGGGCTTATCTTTGGTCAACACTTCGGGTATAAGGCTATTTTTTCACCTGCAAGATTTCTTAGCAATATCTCTACCCTCACGGACGACACCGCAACTAACGCGACTGTGTATGTTGAGAAGGGTAAGCGAATAGAAGTATTGCCAATGAAGTGGGAAGATTCATGGTTTACCTGCACTGTTGACGGGAAAGCCAGCAATCATGGATGGAGTCACTTATATAATAACCCTAACCCTTTTAGACTCTACGATATGAATGATTTTTTCCCTGATCATTTAGAGCGGTACAAGCAAAAGAAAAAGAACCCCAAACAATAATCGGCGGGACGCTTAACTCGACTTTATCCAAATGCTAGAACCTTTACTTAGCAATGACTCTGGCGTACCAGATTTTCTCTAGACTTTTCTGGACAATGGATAAAGTCGAGCTTAGGCTGTGTTGACTGCAACATTGCGATCGCCCCTCACTGTAGGTTGGATTAAGCTTGTCACGTCCTTACTTGTGAATCAGCCGGGAACGTGAAACCAAACATGACTCGATCGGTCGATCGCAATTAACTAGCTATAGAAAAAAGTAAACCTTGAGACTTAACATCTGCACTTAGAGCTTCTTGAAGTATCTGGCGACTCGGAATAGCTCGAAGCCCACCTTTTCATAGGTGTGACGGGCTCTTTGATGACCAGGATCGGGCGTTGCTGAATAGAAGTATGAATTCAAGATTTCCCAATAGCTATAAGCGAAAAGTTGATTCATACCGTGAATCAGCAAGCCCCAAAGTTTTATCATAGCTTAGTCGGCTACAAGTGCTGTGTGCGATCGAGAGTAGTGCTAAAAATCTCACTAAACCTAACTATCTGCACGCTTATAATTCATCACCAAATCCAACCGCGATAAAGAACTTGTCGCTGATTCCCGCACATAAGAATCCACGGCTTCATCATTCGCAAATGTGGTGAGAACTTCTACACAACGTCGATCGCCCACAGAAGCAAGAGCATTCACGATCGCCACTTGTACCGCCACATTATCCGTTGTATTCAGCGACTCCACCAAAATCTCAAAAGCAGAGGAACCCATCTGCCCTAAAGCCATCACAGAAGCAATATTAACCACAGGATTCGGATCGTCGATCGCCTTTTTTAATCCCTGCAAGCCCGCTTCAGGAAACGGCAACTCTGGATAATTAATCGCAATTTGTGCCAATACCTTCGCCGCACTCCCTCGCACAGTCACATTATCACTGTTTAACAATGCCTCCACCACCGATGGCACGGCATCTTCACCAATCACGCCCAAGGCTTTTACCGCCGCCCGACGATAGGTGACATCTTCTTCATCTAAAATGCCCACCAGTCGAGAAATTGTATTTTCATCGCGGGAATCGGCAATTTCAAACATTGCCCGATCGCGCAGATGAGGGTTCGGGTGTTTTAGTTGTTCAAACAAAGCATCTGTTGTCATGGTTTTTGTGGTTTTATAGCAGTTGACGGTTGACTGTTGACTGTTGACTGTTGATAGTTGATAGTTGACAGTTTTATGGCGGTTCTCAAGCGTGGTGAGGTATGCCCTATGCCCTATGCCCTATGCCCTATGCCCTATGCCCTATTAAGATAGTTCGGATGTTACACAAGTATGAGCATCTACTTTAGCTCTAACCAACCAATCTTGGTCGGCCGCAGCGATTTCATAACCCGTGAGATCACCAAGTTTTTCTAGTGCCATTAATGCAGCATACTTCAAATCCCAAATTTTAGTTTCCAGGCAGGCTTTCAATTCTGGAATAGCACGTTGTTCTCCCAGTTCCCCCAGGGCGATCGCCGCCGCTGCACGGGATTTCTGAAACTGGGGTTGGGAGTGATGCAAAGCTTCCAATAACAAATCGTAGGCTGGAGAATGTTTTAACCAACCAAACAATTTTACCACATGAAAATGCGCTCCATAGTCATTATTTGCTTCTTCAGCAAAGGTAGCAAACAGGGCTGCTGGTGCATCCTCTGAGTAATTTTCAAGTATCGTTTTAGCGGCTAAATAGCAACGTCCAAAATCTGTTTCGTATAATTGGCGAATCAAAAACGGTAAGTCGGGGAATTTTTCATAACTATGCACTAAATCTAAATCCCCTGGATAGTCTCTTAATGTTTGTTCCAAATATGGTTTAATGGTAGCAAAGGTCAGGATTTTTTCAGCAATGCCTGCTTCTGCTAACATCCTAATCCCTCTGAGCCGAAAGACTAAAGATACCGGACACCTGGCAATATTTGGAATTGCATCGTAGTAACGCGCATCTATCAAATCCTGAATAGATAATCTGCGCCCAAGGACATTTTTGTTTTGCAACATCGCGACAACTTTTCCCATTTGAGAAAAGTCTCTGGTTAAGCGACAAATTGCGGCGATCGCAGCACTAGCAGTCGGCGGGTCAATATCATCGACAAATCTGCGAATTCTGGCTACGGCTGGCTGATAATCTAATTTAGTCAGGGTGTGGATAATTACCCGGTAGGTTTGTCCCGGTTTGTCCAGCAATTGAGCAACTTCTGCTAAAATATCGGGATCTTGAGTGCCAATTTCGCCGATCGCCCAAACGGCATTTTCCACCGTGTAACAGTCATCATCCGCCAGACAGGTGCGAATCACCGGCAATGCTTGCACAGCTTGCAGTCTTCCTAATGTTTCCACCGATTTGCGGCGCACAATCCGGTTTTCCAGCACCGGATCGGTTTGTTGTACTGCTCGCATCAGTGCTGCGATTGATCGATCTGTGGAGAAATTGATCAAGTGGGAAGCAGCTATGTAGCGGGAATCCTCTTCACCGATTTCAGCTTGCGGCGTATCTAAAAGGGCGATCGCCTGGTCTTCCGTTAAATTAAAAAAACTAAAAAAGCGTTTATCCATAAAATTAGCAGTCGGCAATAATTATAATATGATATGCCTATTAAAACACAATAACAAGCCTAGGAATTCTTTACCCTTACTTTACCGAAATTGGTAAAGCAATGAGCCAAGAGTTCCTAGACTTGTCGGGTAGAAACTACCCAGTCACGACATTACAAACCTGCCAATTAATTAGGACAGGGAGTTGATCGCGTAGTCAAGAAGAGCATTGTACTCAGTCAAAGCTTGAGCAGACAAATCGCGAGGAGCGCAACCGCGGTTACGAGCAAAGCTCAATGCTTCAACGTAAGGAGCAGTAGGCAAGCCCAAAGCGCGATAAACTTCGCGTTGACCAGCAATACCCCATTCGTCCAGAGGGCCTGTGCCGCCAACAACTAAGCAGTATTGGACCAAGCGCAGGTAGTGCTTGATGTCACGATGGCATTTTGCTTTGAAAGTATCGGTGGAGTTAGCTTGACCGGATTCGTTCAAGTAAGGATACTTTTTGATGCAAGCATCATAAGCTTCTTTAGCAACTGCGTCGAGGTTGTTGCCTAGTTTTTCTGCAGCTTCTAAACGAGCAGCAGAGCGTTGGATAGAACCTTGAACTGATTCTAAATCTGAGGTGCTAGGGAAGCGGCCTGCTGCATCAGCAGAGGCAATAGCGGTGGTGAGAACTGATTTCATTTCCTAAAACTCCTAAAGTGATTTTGACGACAGTGAGCGTAGTTTCAATTTTGCTGAGCGAATTGCGATTAGCAACTGACTAGCTCAGTGCAGAAATGATGCGATCGAAGTAGCTGGAAGCTTCAGCAACGAGGCTAGCACAACGATCTTCTACTACAGGACTGCCCATTTTGCGGAGCTTAGCACCAGCAAATTTTTCGCTAGGATTGTCTTGGATGTGAGCAGCGGCTTGAGCCTTCATGATTTGAACGGCACGCACGGTGGAGGTGGTGGGCACGCCCAAAGCTGCGTAGGTTTCTTTCAAACCATTCAAGCAACGGTCATCAAGAACTGAAGCATCACCAGCCAACAAAGCGTAGGTTACATAGCGCAAAATGATTTCTGCATCGCGCAAGCAAGCAGCCATGCGGCGGTTAGGATAGCAGTTACCACCAGCTTGAATCAAGCCTTGGTTTTCGCAGATCATACCGGCAACAGCATCAGAAACCATGCAGCTAGCGTTGCTGGCGATCGCGTTTACAGCGTCCAAGCGTCGGTTGCCGCTGGCAACGAAAGCTCTCAGAGCACTAATATCACCGACGGTGGAGGTGCTGGCATCGGCTGAAACTACAGCTCTTGAAAAAGCGTCAAGCATTGAGTTCTCCTTAACTTAGAAAAATTATTTCTGAACTTGAGTTGGTCAACTTGGTGACTAACTTAATGGTTTTGAATATATCTCTGGGGTGTTTCCTCTGTCTCATTCCTGAGAAACAAAGTAACAATTTGTTACTTTTGTGGCTAAAAGCACTTTTTTTCGTGGACAGGCGCGCAAAAAGTGGAGTTCTGAAGACAAGAATATTTTGGCTCTTGCCCCTGTACAATGTTTTCCATGAACAATATTAAGCAGTTTGTTGAAAATTCTCTAGGACGGTGGCGATCGCAGCGCAGCGCCCATCATTTGACTTTCAGACACTTTGAAGCTGTGCAGTCAGTCATTGATATCGTTGCTATCTCACCGGACGATCGGGCAGTAATGGAACTCTGTCAATTGTATAATGTTGACCCATCCCAAGCAGTAATGCCTTTTCAAATGAGTTGGGAGGGTGAGTCAGATTGGGATGAAAATTCTGAGGTTAAGGGGAGTTGTATTCTTGTACCAATCCCCGATCCAAATGTACCTAATCGTGGTAAGTTATTACGAGATCAAGGTTATGCTGAAACTATTGCCGCAGCAGGTGACTATCATATCACAGAGGATGGAACTTTTGTGCTTTTGACTAGCTACGAACACGCCGCAGCGGAAGAAAAAATCTGGTTTGCTAATCCTAATTTACGGTTTCGTGTTTCCCTAATTAAAACCAGTGCCGGAAGTGGGGTAGTAACGGCATCATTTTCCTCAGAGATTCGTTCGCTGTCAGGAAATTAGTGAATTACCAATTGCTATTCATAAACTTTCTTCTACCTTCTTTTTAGCATATGAATTCAGTTAAAAGCAATGATTTAATCACTTTAGCTCAGTGGATGGCTGGGGATTTTAGTAACTATCAACAATCCTTTGAACACCCACAACAATTTGCCCATATTCGGATATTTTTTCGTCCCTTACCCTTTGAATTTTTCAATGCCATTGGCTTTTACTCTGAACAGGTTTACGACCACGATCTGTGGACTCCCTATCGTCAGGGAGTTCATCGCTTAATTGACCAGGGAGATCAGATTTATATTGAAAATTATAGCCTCGAAGACCCAATACAGTACGCCGGAGCCGCACGAGAATTAAGCATTCTCAAAACTATTAAACCAGATAGTCTGCAACGACGCTATCACTGTTCCATGATTTTTAAAAGAGACGGCAAAATGTTTCGAGGCAGTGTGGAACCTGGAAACCTTTGTCTCATTGAAAAAAGAGGTTGTTCAACCTACCTAGTTAGTGATGTCGAGATTACAGAAACAACTTGGAGTAGCCTCGATCAAGGTCTGGATGTGAATACCCATCAACAGGTTTGGGGGTCGGCTTTTGGCTCTCTACATTTTGAAAAGCGTCAAAGTTTTGCCAATGAGTTACCTCACATATTATAACTTATCGGCTTAATAATTTCAACTCACATTCGCCATATATTACAACTCTTCAGGGCGTATTACAGAGAAAATATTGCAATAAAAGAGTCATAACCAATATATTAACCTCTTTGTGTAGTACAAATAAGCTCACCGATCAGATTTAATGTTAAGTTATGTAAAGTTTTCTAATATAACGTCTAAATATGGTAGTTTCTCATGTAATACAATTGTGGAGATTTTTTCAATGGTTTTTGGACCTGCATCTCGACTTGGAGTCAGTTTATTTGAAGAAACACCCCGTTTAGAACTAATTTCAGGACGTTCACAAGAAGAAGTAGAAACCATCATTCGTGCCGTTTATCGGCAAGTTTTGGGTAATGCTTACGTCATGGAAAGTGAACGAGCGACGATTCCTGAATCCCAATTCAAAAGTGGTGAATTCAGTGTGCGCGAATTTGTCCGCGCTCTGGCAAAATCAGACGCTTACCGCTCTCGCTTTTTCGATACTTGTCCTCGCTATCGGTTTATTGAGCTCAATTTCAAACATCTTTTAGGTCGGGCTCCTGATGGCTTAGAAGAAATGAGAGAACATAGCACCATTCTAGATACTGAAGGCTTCGAGGCAGAAATTGATTCTTACCTCGACAGTGATGAATACCAAAATGCCTACGGGGAAAATATCGTTCCCTATTACCGAGGCTACAAAACCCAGCCAGGACAAAATATGGTTGAGTTTACTCATATGTTTGCTCTGTTGCGGGGAGCTTCCAGTAGCGACCTCAAGGGCAGTCTTTCTGGAAAAACCCCTGTTCTGAATAAATTCGTGATTCAGCAAACCCCCCTACCCATAGTTCCCCCTTCAGGTGGTGCAGTTGGAGATGGTTGGGCATTCCAAGAGTCTGGTATCAATTCACGTACTCGTGCTGGATTAGGCGCCTCAGCAGAAGGCAAAGTTTATCGCATTACTGTGACTGGATATCGTTCTTCAGCAACGACTGTGATGAACCGAGTCTCTAAATTTCGCTCTAGCAATCAAGCCTATCTCGTACCATTTGATAGGCTCTCGCAAGAATATCAACGCATCCACAAACAAGGCGGCGTAATTTCCAGCATCACTGCTGTCAACTAACAACCGCTCAAACTTCTGCCTTAACGACTTGGGGAATTATCTCCCTGAGCGTGTCTTTCACAATCCCTAATTCTCTGTTTTGAAGCGTTATTTATTCTTAGGAGAAACTCAATGAGTGTCGTTTTAGATGCGCCAGTAGAACTTTGGCCTACCAGCAGCTCCGATGATAAACAGGCGGTAATTCGCGCTGTTTACAAGCAAGTATTGGGCAATCCCCATGTCATGGAAAGTGAACGCCTGACGATTGCAGAATCCAAGTTGTGCGATGGCACGATAACGGTACGAGAATTTGTCCGCGCTGTGGCTAAATCTGACTTTTATCGCAGTCGGTATTTTGAATCCTGCGCTCCTTACCGCTTTGTCGAGCTAAACTTCAAACATTTGTTGGGTCGCGCTCCTTTAGCTCAAGAGGAACTTTCTGAGCATATTTGTCGGTGTACCCAAGAAGGCTACGAGGCAGAAATTGATTCTTATCTCGATAGTCCAGAATATCAGGAAAAATTTGGCGAGAATACAGTCCCTTATTATCAAGGGGCAAAAAGTCAAGTCGGACAAAAGCAAGTCGGCTACAATCGCACCCTTTCCCTGTATCAAGGTTATGCAGGAGTTGATAGTGCTTTTACCGCTTCTCGCTTAGTAGATTTTGTGGCTGGCAATAGCGGTAACAAGATTACTTTACCAACAACAGGCGGTCGGATCAGCGCTTACAAAGATGCCACAGAAAAGACATTCAAGATTTTAGTCAAGGGGTCTAAATTTGATAGTCCTCGCCGACTAAGTAACACTGAATATCTGGTATCCGGTGCGAATATGACTCCGCAAATTCAGCGAATTCATCGTGCAGGTGGCAAAATTGTCAGCATCACAGAAGTTGCTTAAGGCATAGAGTGACTAGCGGGTAGAGAAGTAAAAATTTACTTCTCTATCCCTCTCAGAAACAATCGCGATTTTTATCTTATCACCCTCGCAATTATGAAAGCGAGAACGATAGAAACAGAGAGTTTTTGTGTGCCTAAATAACAGATGCGTTCGCTTTGTCAAGCTATTTCAAGCAACAGTAACATCTTTTGACAGTCTCAATCAAACTTTAATTAACGTTAATTAACGTTAGGAAAAAACAATGTCCAGTTTAACAGCCTCTTTCGTCAGTGACCCCGTAGAACTTCGAGCCAATGCAACCGAAGACGATTTACAAGTCGTCATTCGTGCTGCTTACCGACAGGTGTTAGGAAATGCTCACCTGATGGAAAGTCAGCGTCTCACCAGTGCTGAATCTTTGCTTCGCAATGGTGATATTACGGTGCGTGAATTTGTCAGACAAGTGGCAAAATCCGACCTGTATCAGTCTCTATTTTTTAACACCAATTCTGCCTATCGGTTCATCGAGTTAAACTGCAAACATTTGCTTGGTCGGGCTCCTTTAGAACAAACGGAGATTTCTGAGCACGTCCAAATTTGTAACGGTCAAGGCTATGAAGCCGAAATCGATTCTTATATCGATAGTGACGATTACAGCCAGAACTTTGGCGAGAATATTGTGCCTTATCCTCGGAACATTCGCAGCCAAACTGGTATCAAGAATGTCGGGTTTAATCGGATGCTTTCTTTGCTGGGAGGAGCAGCTACTAGCGATAGTAGTAATCAAGCTCAATTAATTGCTACAGTTGCTAGCAATCTGCCTCAGAAAATTAAACTTTCTAGCGTTGGTAACAGTGGAGCCTCTAGCACAACTGGTAAACGTTTTCGGATTACTGCTGCTAAGTCTGGTGGTGCTAAGGTCAGAGTGAGCAATATCAGCTATGAAGTCAGCTATGCTCAAATGTCTAAGCAAATTAAAAATATTCAGAAAATGGGAGGCAAGATTCTCAGTATTACTGAAGTTGGCTAAAATTACCTATACTTCACCTTTGTCTTCATTAAAGTTTGGTATCTCCTGCTTTCTATAGAGCGAGTTTATTATTCGCTCTTTTTCTTCTATGCAACAGTTGAGAATAAAAATAAATGACTCAGTTTTCAAGCTGAGGATCTGAAAGATGCTACCCCCAATAGCTTGTAAAAAAATTCAGGCTTGGATCAGAAGTCGTCACCTAATTTTTTGCGGTCAATTGCTAGTTTTTGAAACTTTAGACTATCCAGCAGTTGAGCGATTTGAGGAATGTGTTAACAGTCTAGGAGGGTGCTTAATTTCTGTTGAACCAGCCAAACGACTTTGGATGGGAAATCATCGACAAGTGATTCTCTATCAGGCTAAAGCCAGTTTGCATACACCTCATCATGAACTGCGACAATATTGGTTCAAGTACGGCTGTTTTCAGACTCGATTTGATCAAAGAGCTTAGCTATAACAACCGCCCAGGTTATTAATTATTAAAATATCTTTGATTATTTGCATAATTAGGAACTTTTTGGTTAAAATAAAGAAAAATTATACTTTGTTGTGGCTATGGATATTCACGAAATTGAAACGTCTCTGAACAATCCTGATTTTCAGTATCGACTCAAGGCCGTCGCGGCTCTCAAGGATTATCAACCAGAGATTGCTGTTCCCTTGCTCAAGGGCAAACTCGATGACCCGGAATTCTTAGTACGTTCCTTTGTCAGCAGGGCATTTGGGACACAACAAACCGCTGAATCCTTCGCCGCATTGCTCCAAATCATGAAATTTGATAATACGCCGAATGTGCGAGCTGAGGCTGCTAATTCTCTTTCGCTGTTTGGTCGATGTGCTGCATCTCATTTAGTCTCGAATTTTTTTCAGGATGACCACTGGTTGGTTCGTCGTAGTATTCTGGCGGTTTTGGTTGATATGGAGTGCGAAAGCGAGCTCTTTGAGGTCTGTGTGGAAGCCTTAGCTGGCGAAGATATGACCACCCAGGAAGCCGCTGTGGATGCACTTGGTACATTAGCCGGAACGACTCAGGAACCGGCTGCACTTTCTCAGTTATTAATGCTGGCTAATTCGGAGTATGAACGTATGCGTCAGCACGTCGCATCTGCTTTACAGCATTTTGATGATCCGCAGGCTAAGGAAATTTTAGGTCAACTTCGGCAAGACTCAAATCATCGAGTTGTTGCTACTGCTTTAGAAAATCTGCTTTAGACAATAATAAGGAAGTTGATTAAGCTTAACTAAAAGTTTTTAACCCACTGATTAAATGGTCAAAAGAGAGACTCAATAAATCCCGGTCTTCAGAATTAAAATGCTGCAAACTAACTTTTTTCAACTGTTCTAGTCCACAGAGCATCGCCGAAACAGGAACCCGCAATTCTAGATACAGTAGCTCCATGTTTTTGAGTCCTTCTTGGCTAGTAAATTGAGGATTGTTACCTGCAATTCCATAGGTGATACAGCGTAGGAACTGCCAAAAATCTCGCCAACAGGCTTCAGCACGTTCGGGAGGATAAAGGTCATTACCAGGCTCAGTTATATCGCGAAAGTCCGCTAATACCTTTTTTCTCGCATCAGCAACAATATTAGGAGCTTGCTCTCGCAATAATCTGGCTTTTTCTAGCATTAAAGAGAGATGAGGATGAAGATTTTTAATGCGTTCTAAATCCTCATCTGTGAGATATCGACTTTGATTGTCAGCATCTTGAAAAATGGCAATTACTTCATCTGAATATAAGTTTTTCCACGTGGCAAAACTGACAATTCTCGCTTGGGGAATTAATTGCTTGGCTCTTTCACTTAATTGCATATTTATTAAATTACACTCACTTAATTTACTAGGATAGACTAAAATTATGAGCGGGTTGATTAAGATTTATTACAAATGCAGCCGTTTAATGATGGCTGGTACGCGATTTTTCTGGGTAATCCTGAGCACACAACAGATTTTTGTAACGAAATATTACTTTGTTTGTCAAATACAGAGACAAGATTTAAGGTAATCCCGTATGATCTTGTTTTGAGGGAAAGATTGAAGGAGCTAGATTTTAATCTATGTTTAAGCCGTTTCAGGAATTCTTAGAAAAAGAACTGGTTGGACGTTTTGCTCTAGAGAGTCGTCCCATTCCCTCTGGGTTAGAATCGGTGGTGAGTGAAAGAGGCAAAAATCCCGCCACGATTCAAAGTTGGTGCTATCAATGTCCCGAATTGCGGAAGATTCGTTACACCTACATTGATGCTGGAGAAACGGCACAAATTTTCAATAGTGTCATTTATCCGAATTATAATTACGATCTGCCTTTGCTAGGAATTGATTTTTTAGCATTTGGACAGAAGAAAATCTTGGTTGTCTTAGATTTTCAACCTTTATTCCGCGATCGCGCCTACATAGACAAATATATCGGGCCAATGAGCGCAATTAAGGATAAATACAAAGATTTAACGCAAGACTTAGAAATGAAGTTTTACGATGCGAATCAGTATTTTTCTAAGAACTTGCTATTTGCTAAAACAGATGCAGAAACGGTTGTAAGTCGTTTGTTTCCAGCCTATCAAGAATATGTCCAGTTGTATTGGCAAATGGTAGAGCAAGCCTCCCCGCTTAACACTCCCGAAGAGATGCAGCGGATTGTGAAGGCACAGAAAGATTACGATCAGTATAGTGCGGAACGCGATCCTGCATCAGGGCTATTCGGCAGCTATTTTGGGCATGAATGGTCAGATAGATTTCTGTACGAATTTTTGTTTGAAGATGCTGTTCCCTTAGCAGTTCCAGCGGGAGTAAGATAAGTTAAAAATGACTCTTTATCAGCCTTTCTTAGATTACGCTCTCCCACTTCTAAAAGCACGACTTGACTTGGCTCCCTATCCCATTCCCGAAGGTTTTGAACGGAAGGAAGCTATAACTGGAAAGGGGAAAAAAAAGCAGTTGGTTGTGACGACAAGTCATGCTTTTAAGTCCTCAAAATTACGGCAAATTCGGGCCGCTCATGTTGAGGGTGGTGATGCTCTACAGGTACTTAATTTTGTGATTTTCCCACAGTTAAGTTATGACTTACCCTTTTTTGGTGCGGACTTA
Source organism: Microcoleus sp. AT3-D2 (assembly GCF_036705715.1). Lineage (NCBI taxonomy): Bacteria > Bacillati > Cyanobacteriota > Cyanophyceae > Oscillatoriales > Microcoleaceae > Microcoleus > Microcoleus sp. AT3-D2. Next base: position 327,751 of record NZ_JAUBVE010000001.1, read on the forward strand.
GTAACCTTGCCGGGGGGACATTTAATTGCTTTAGATATGCAGCCTCTTTTTCACGATTTGGCTTACCAGAAGCAATACTCAGAGCCAATTTTGCCGATTTTTAACAACTATCAAAAGGAGTTGCCTTGGGGAGGAGATTTTCCCGACGAGGCAAAACCTTTCTTTTCACCTGCTTTTCTTTGGACTCGTCCGAAGGAAACAGAGGCTGTGCAAACTACGGTCTTTGAAGCTTTTAAGGATTATCTTCAAGCTTATCTCGATTTGGTGGATCAAGCGCAACCTGTCACAGATAGTCAGCGACTTGGAGAGATTCTTGAGGCACAGCGACGTTATATTAATTATCGTGCTGCAAAAGATCCCGCTAGAGGAATGTTTATGCGGTTCTATGGTGAGGAGTGGACTGAGGAATATATTCACGGTTTTCTGTTCGATTTAGAACGCCAAATTCCAGAAGTTCAACAATCAGTGTAAATTTATCCTACCTGAGAGCGAAGACTCTGAGCCGTATTGTTACGAGTAAAAGCATTCCAAGTTCCTAATTCTTTGGAATCTCGACTACAAAGCATGGCTTTCATCTCTTGGGTTAGTCCTTGTGCTAGGGTAAAATCAGCCCCAGCGATACTCTTTAACTGCTCTAAATTGGCCCCGGTTAAGTCAGCCCCTCGTAAATCCGCTCCTTGTAATTCGACTCCAATCAATATAGTATTTCGTAAATAAGCACCAGTCAGAAAGGCATTCTGAAGACTTGCCCCACTTAAGGCTGCTCCCTCTAAATTGGCCCCAGTTAAATCTGCTCCACTGAGATAAGCACCTCGCAGATTACAGCCGTGTAAATCTGCGCCTCTGAGGTAAGCTGTATTCAGAAAAGCTCCATTGAGATTGGCTTGGGGACCAATTGCTCCTGAATTTTTGTAATTAAAACCCTCTGGCCACAGGGTATGAGCATTATATTGAGCTAATTTTAATTTTGCCTCTTGTAGGTGGGCATCGACTAAATTACAGCCCTGTAAATCTGCACGAAAAAGATAGCTTTCTTGTAAATTCGCTCCACTCAAATTGGCATCTCTGAGATTTGCCCTTCGTAAATCAACCCCTTGGAGATTTGCCCCTTGCAAATTGGTTTGACTAAAGTTTGCCCCAATCAAGTTGGCTCCACTGAAATCAATACCAGATAAATCCATCTGGCTGAGGTTGATTCCCGCGAGGTTGGTTTGAGCTAGACTTTTGCCTTGCTGAATGGCTGGTAAGATTTCTATTGCAGAAAGGGGTTCGGAGAGGAAAGATGAGTGTTGACGAGGTGACATTATGTTTTTCTGAAAATTTATTGATCGAGTTGCTCAAAATTGTCCTGTGTCATTTATCCTAGAATTTGAAGGATTCCAGACTGACGTTTGTTTATTTTTCTTAACCAAAATCAGCTCTGATTCCCAGTTCGGCTAAGTTCAGGTCAAAGCCTAAATCCCCGTTTTTCAATGATATTTGTCTCAATCCCTCTGATTCCTCTCGCTAAGTTGACACAGAAATGCTGCTAACACCACCTATGACTATGATGGATTTCTTTCGCAAGAGTGAGGGCGTTTGGTTTACTCAGCGAACAGTCCATAATTTTGATACTGCTGCGGCTGATGAGTCGGGAGAGTCCAATGTCATCGTTGACGTTTTGTCAATAGATGATCCCAGACTTTTAGATGTTTGTCAACAGCAGAATGTCGATCCCGCTTTAGTTAGTGGGGGGTGCAGTTTTATGTGGCAGGACAATTTAGATGATACAGTTCCGAACCAAAACTATGCTGCTATTCTTTTAGATGTGCCTAATCCTACTAATCCGAGAACAGGCAAGTTTCTGCGAAATCGAGGCTATGTTGAAGGTATTCCGGTCATCGGTGTTTACCATTTTGCGGATGATGGGGTTTTGACTATTGAGACGGAATATGAGACTAATCAAGGACAGGAACGCTGTTGGTTTATTAACGATCATTTTCGGGTACGGGTGATGACTGTGCAGATGGTAAATGGGGTTAAACAAATGGCATACTGTTCTGAGCGTCGTTGTGTTTCTCACTCTGCTGTAGAAGAGATGATTGAACACAATCGCTTGAGATTTTCTGGGGTGGGTGTGCTGTCACCTTAAAGCACAAATATCGAGTCTCTTGCAATCCCAGCTACAAACACAGTCAAAATATCCTGGTGATTGAAATTGCGGTAACATAAACAAAAAATATTCAGACGACTGCAATTGCAGCTACACACAAAGTTCGCCTACGCGGACTCATTATTAAACTATCAAAACTATGTCTGACAACGAAGAATTGCATCCATCTGATAATGAGGAAACTGTTGCCACTTCACCAGAGACTAATGTTGAAGAATTGGCAGAAGTAATTGCTGAATTTGAGGAATATCGGGAACGTTTGGTTAATGAAACGATGACGGCGGCACAAAAGGCAAAATTACCTCCGAAGGCGGCGATGGCTAAAATTGAGCCGGAACTTGCTAAGATTGATGCTGGGCTGGAGAGTCTTCGCGCTCAAATGGCGGCTCTAACTACTAATAATTAGGTGATAATTATGGTCAATTCTAATGCTCAAGCTGAGGCACATCCCATTATATTGGCTCACGCTGAAACAGATGCTTTTCTTCGGGAAGTTACTGAACAAATAGATTTAGATACTTTCGATGCTAATGATTCCAATCTGTTGAAGCGGTTGGTTGAATGTTTGGGAGATACGCGGGGGATGACTCGACTGCGTTTCGCGGAAACTTTGGCTGAAATTGGCGAAGCGGCGACTCCTTTTTTGTTGGATGGTTTAGCAAATCATGTTAATCCGGTTGTGCGGCGTGCTGCTGCTAAAACTCTGACTTTGATTGCTGATCCGACTGCGGTTCCTCATTTAATTCATGCTTTGTTGAATGATCAGGATACGGTAGTTAAGGGTTCATCAATTGGGGCGTTGGCGAGGATTGGGGAGCCGTCTGTGCAGGCTTTGTTGGATATTTTAGGGTCAACTGATTTGCCAGAGAGTACGATCGGTCATGCGGCTTGGGCGTTGGCTTTTATTGGGGCGGGGGCGAAGGAGTATTTGTATCGGGCGATCGCGTCTGATTCGCCTGTGGTGCGCGGTGCGGTGGTGGGTGCGATCGCCAAGGTTGCACAGGAAGAACCGAAGGATGAATTATTCGAGATTTTGGTTAAGTCTCTGACGGATGTTGATGTGGATGTGCGTTGTGAGGCGGCGGCGGCTTTAGGAAATCTGGCTTATAAACCTGCAATTCCTAATCTGATTGAGTTGCTGGACGATGGTGATGGGGAAACTCGTAGGGCGGCGGCTTTGTCTTTGATGAAAGTGGGCGATCGGGCTGCGATCGAACCGCTACAAGCTGCATTAGCAAAGGAATCAGAAGCGGCGATTCAAGGTGTGATTAAGTTGGCAATTTCTCAAATTAAGTAACTAAAAGTATGACTGAATCTGGAACGGGGCGGATGTTGCTTTCTCATAATTTTGATATGCCAGAGGGTGTTTTTCCCACCTTAAGTAGGGAAGAATTTACTCGGGTATTTGCTGAGGGTTTAAGTCAATATCCTGAGATTAAGTGTCGTCAATTAAATCATGGTCATTGGATGGTAGAAGTTTTATTTTCTACTGATGCTTTTTCGCCGCCTCAAGTGGGAGAATTTTGTGCTCAAAGTTTGGTGGATAAGCGGATGAGTCAGGGGAAAGCCGATGATTCTTTTCCTGATATTTTGATTTTAGCGGGATTGAAGAAGACTCCTCCTTTGAGTAGCGATGCTGATGCGTTGCAGACGGGAGAATGGGGGGTTGATGTGGTGGAAACTCAGTCTGCTGAGAGTTTTTTGATGGCGATGGGGTGGGAGGAGAAAACGGGGGGAAAAAGTATTGAGGATGTTTTTAAGGTTGAAAGGAGAAAGGGGTAAAGGGTGAGTTAATGTGCCAGGGTATCTTTTTGATTGATATTGTTTGTTATCCTTGAGACTCCGCCAATTTACAGGCTGCCCAATAAGCTGTAGCAAATTCAGTTTCCATTTGTAAAACATCAGCTTGATACTCCGCAGCGCTTGCCATTTCTGCTAGTGCTGTATCAATTTATTCTCGCTTCAGCGTGGATAATTCTCGACTAATAGCCCATAATAAATTCATCACGACTTTTTACTTTTTCCTGGTTTACGGCTCGATAAGTCGCTTATAGCAAATTAACAAGAAGAAGGATTTTTTATTCAATTTTAGGAGGTACAATCAAAGTTACTCCTAACTGAAACCTGAATGTTGTGTAGATATATATTAAGTGTTTTTTGGCGTTGCATAATAGCGGGATGATTGTGATTTTATTGGTGGAATAAACCCATAAACCCGAAGGCGTGTATTTTCACAGCAGCCGGGACACCCTACAATAATCATCCTCAAATTGTGCAATGCCAATTTTTGGGATATGTGTTCCAAAAGTCTGTAAAACAAGAAGCATCTTGACTCTGAAATAGGGAATAAAGAATCCCATAATCACGCTTGCCCCTGATTCATTTCTACTGCCAATACATACATCAACCCTGGGGGGGGTGACAAAGAGGCTATTGAGATACACCGAATCAGGGTTGCAGCCCGCATACCTTGTTGATCAAAGCGGCGTTTATTTCGAGTTATATATACTGTAGTTGCGGTCTAACACTTCGATCGCCAAAACCCATATCACACTATCCATAGGACAATAAGGCTAGGAACTAACGGAGCGATCGCACGCTCATTGAAGAGCGATCGACCAAATGGTAATTTTAAAGTATTGGGTATTGCGATCGCTGACCGTCGCAACTCCTTCAGTCAATCAAGGCTCGTTTACAAAGATCAAGTCCTTGAGTTAAGCATTGTTCTCGCCACTTACGAGATATGGGTGCAAACATTTCTACCAACTGGTGTTTTGTCCATTCATAGTTCTGGTGTGACTTACCCCACCAGTAAGCACGATTCTCCGCCCGCAATGCCTTCAAGACTTGAATCGTTGAGTAAGTGCCAAATTCTGCGGTTAGTAAATCATAGCGACACTCTGGTAGAAGAGCTTGGCACCAAGTTTTTAATCCACCGCGAAGTGGATATGACACACCTTCTGTACTGTTCGGTTCTATTGTTTCTGCTCCAAATCGTTGAGCTAGTCTTGAACAAGATTCTGATGTTGCAGATGCGTCAAGCAAAAGCTTATAAGTTCCCCAGCGTCCTAAACCTGTGTGGAAATCAATATGCACTACCTCACAAGCATTACCAATCCATTGGGGCAAATTGCTAGCTAGAATCTCTTGAGTTTTGGATGCAGCATGACCGCCAAAAAAAAGCCCCTTTGGAAAATCGTATTGCCCTACAGGAAAAGTGTTTCTCAAACTCGTCATTCCATATCTCAATATCAGCCAGAGAGCTTGAATCATATAAGGTTCAAATCGTGATGGAGGTGAAGTTGGATTGAGAAAAGAATTGAATTTAGGATAATCTTTGGGGCTGCCCTCAAAAACTTCTTCTGGCAACAAAAAGTTACGATTTAAATCTATGTTGTTTTCATTCCAACGTCGTCGCCAGGCAAAACCATAAGGATTCAGAGAATGAATAAGTACAACTTTAATATCAGGTGACAAGGATGTGAGAAGTTGGTGATTTTCTAACAATGTAAGTTGAATTGCAGAGCCCATAAAGCCTTCTACTCCATGCAAGCCACTAGAAATGACTACACATCGTCGTGGGTTGGAAGAACCACCGATCGCCACATCAATAGTTAATTCTTCACCAGTTGGACTAAGCTGGTCAATTGGATAGGCTGTCTGCTGATAACCCAAAGATGAAGATGCTGATCGAAATCGCTCTCGTGCAGTAATGTAGTTGGGTGAAAATGCGTCTGAATAGCTCATAAATCTTCATTATCCACCAGTAACCTTACAATTATGCCTGAAAAGATAACTCACACCGCATAACTATTAATTATACTGTAGTTGCGGTCTAACACTTCTATCGCCCTTAACAAAGATCGCACTCTTGGCATAACAATAACGCTTTGCAGTTCGGTTAGTATTCCCTTTTATTCTAGCAAATATAGAAATAAGAACAATTAAGACTAAAAAAGATAGTGCCTCAACCTAACTATTAATTTGGCTGCATAGTTATACCACTACCAGCTCTGCAATCTGTTCCTTGGACTTTCCAGAAAACATCATTGCCTTCCCGTCAGCCTCCACCATGAAGTGATGCCCATTGTCAGTAATAAAGTGCCAAGCGAGTATTCTTTTGCCACCGTACTCATTCATAGTATCGCCTGCCGTAACGCGCTCAAGCGTATGGCCGGCTGCATCGCACAAGGCTCGTATCAGTTTAATGTATCTCGGCTCCGCAGCACGGGTCTGGGCGAGCCGGGCCTCGCGATCGGAAATACTCAATACTCGTCGAGTGACTTCCTGTTGGATTCGATCTTCTGGTACAACAATCAGACCGGGGCGCGCTTTTAACCAGTTAGCATTTAATCGTTCGAGACTTTCCTCTTGTGCGATCGAATAAAAGTCCTCATTTATGCCATTTAGCCTGTCTCTCTCAGCATTTTCGCCGAATAACGCACTCGAAAAGAACGATGCTAACTTTGTCTTTCCTGCTGTAACCAGCGCCTCTCCTTTTGCAAAAAGATCGGTATGTTGTGTCGCGCCGATTTGCTCAATGCCTTCTTTAACTAGCGCGATGACCGCAGGCTGCCACCTTGTGTTATAGACAAACTGAGCAAAACCGCCATTATTCACCTGCCCGAGGTAGTAATCAACGTAGTAACTGAGGAGTGCGTCGTGAGAAATTTCTGACAGATTCAGAAGCTCTTCAAATAGTGCATTCACAAAGTCAATATTTGATTGGATCGTCGCGCGGATATCATCGCTATTCACGCTTTCCGCTGAGAGCACGACCGCATCTTTCGAGCCAAGTATGTCGTCACTCATTTTTCCTTCTCCCTCTTAGGCTAGAACTTTTTATGTTTCCCAGCTATTAATTATATTGCAATTGCAACATCGAATATAGCCTATCATGCTCTTTTATGCTTTTTGAGGAGCGACAATACTGAAAATCACATCAGCGTTCATCTGTGTTTATCTGCTAAAATCTGCGGTTGAAAAATCCCAATCTAATCGATTTACTTCGATCCGGTATATAGAAAACCCCCAAACCATTTTAAAAATAAAGTTTGGGGGTTTCCTTTTTAAATCCAGTTTAAATTACAACTTGCTCGGCTCGATCGCCGGTGCGCGCAAAGACAGAGTTTTATCCGCAGCAGCCTTAGCCACAAGCGACGGCACAGAATCCCGCAACTTTGCAGTCAACTGTACAGTAGTCGCATCATAAACCTGAGTCAGCATCTTCGGATACAAACCAATGCCAATAATCGGCACTAACAGCGCCGCAATAATAAACACTTCTCGCGGTTCTGCATCCACCAATTCTTCGTGTTCCGACAATTCCTTATTTTCAGGCCCGTAGAAAATCTCCCGCAGCATCGACAGCAGATAAATCGGAGTCAAAATCACCCCGACAGCAGCGAGAAATACCACGCAAACCTTAAACACCGGGTTGTAAGCATCGCTGGTTGCAAAACCTACAAACACCATCAATTCTGCTACAAAACCGCTCATTCCCGGCAAAGCCAAAGAAGCCATAGAACAAGCAGTCCACATCGCGAAAACCTTACGCATTTTCTGTCCTACACCGCCCATTTCGTCGAGCATGAGCGTATGAGTGCGATCGTAAGTGCAACCCACCATAAAGAACAAACTCGCCCCGATCAAACCGTGGGAAACCATTTGCAGCATTGCACCGCTAGTTCCCAAATCGGTAAACGAAGCTATCCCAATCAGCACAAACCCCATGTGCGAAATCGAAGAATAAGCAATTTTCCGCTTCAAATTGCGCTGAGCAAAAGAAGTTAATGCCGCGTAAACAATATTTACCACACCCAAAATTACCAAGATGGGTGCGAAGACAGCGTGAGCATCCGGGAGCATTCCCGCATTCATCCGCAGCAAAGCGTAGCCGCCCATTTTTAGCAGAATTCCTGCTAGCAACATATGGGCGGGTGCGGTTGCTTCCCCGTGAGCGTCAGGAAGCCAAGTGTGCAGCGGAAAAATTGGCAGTTTGACGCCGTAAGCTATTAAGAAACCTGTATACAGGAGCAATTCTACAGTGGGGGCATAATCTTTAGCTGCGATCGCCCGCATATCGAAAGTCACCGTATCGCCGTAAAACGCCATCGTTAGCGCGCCCAGCAAAATAAACAGCGAACCGCCTGCGGTGTATAGGATAAACTTAGTTGCTGCGTAGAGGCGCTTCTTGCCGCCCCAGATTGACAAAATCAGGTAAATCGGGACTAATTCCAGTTCCCAAACTAGGAAAAACAGCAACATATCCTGTACGGCAAAAACTGCGATTTGGCCGCCGTACATTGTCAGCATCAAAAAGTAAAATAGCTTCGGTTTAAATGTGACCGGCCAAGCAGCTAAAGTAGCCAGCGTAGTAATAAAACCAGTCAGCAAAATCAGCGGCATCGATAAACCGTCAGCACCCACAGACCAATTCAAATCGAGTTGCTGCACCCAAGTATAGCTTTCTACCAGTTGCAAATCTGGATTGCTGAAGTCGTACTGAGTGTAAAAAGCGTAAACAAGTAGGGCAAAATCGATTAAACCCACAATTAGGGCATACCACCGCACCGTCTTGCCATCCTTATCGGGAATTAAAGGAATCAGCAAGGACGCAGCAATGGGAAACAGAATTGTTGTTGTTAACCAAGGAAAGTTAGCTGTATCCATTGCGTTTTAAAATGATCCATCAGTTATTAGGTTTAAACACATTTTGCCAATTTTGGCCTAAATTTTATACTTTCTTTAGACGGAACATTTTTTTTTGCTATTATTTGGACAAATTATGCGATCGCAACTGTTAAGTTTAATTAAATATTTATTTCTATTTGCTAATTGTCAATGGTGAGTTATTGAGATAATACCATTTCTAAAAGTATCTCCTTGTGGGGATACGGCAATGCCCAAAGCGTGTCAAATTAACCCTAAAAACTTTTGTATCTTTCGTTGCTTGCCCAGTTGAGACCCCCCTAAATCCCCCTTAAGAAGGGGATTAGGGGTTGACTTTGAGAGAATACTCTTGTTCCCCCCTTATCAAGGGGGGTTAAGGGGGATCTAGACTTCGAGACAAACAAGAGATAGGGTCGGTTTGACATTAAGTTGACACGCTTGGAACCATGCCCTCTGCCTACAGATTTAACTGACTCCAGAAACGATCGCAAAACCCAGAACTGCGACAAACACAATCAGGGCATAAAATTGAGCGCGACCGCTCTCAAAGTATTTCAAACCTTCGCCGCTAACCAGGGTGATAAACCCTGTTAAGTTGACTACACCATCGACGACTCGCAAATCCACTTCCATGACTTGCCGCGCTAAACGGCGGCTGCCTTTGACAAAGAGAAAATCGTTGATATCGTCGAGATACCACTTGTTGAGGGAGAACTCGTAAAGCGGTTTGATTTTTTGGGCGATCGCCCCAGCATCAATTTTACGGCTCAAATACATCAGAGAAGCCAAAGTAATGCCCAGCAAAGCAATACCTACAGAGCTTCCGCCCATGATTAGAAATTCCGTCAAATTGAACTCAGCAGCGTGTTCCAAAACTTCTTCAAGAGACTCACCAGGAGCGCGAACAAACTGCTCGAAATAATTGGCAAACGGCGTACCGAGAAAACCGATAAATACAGAAGGTACTGCCAGCAACACTAACGGCAGAGCCATTGTCAGAGGAGATTCGTGAGGCAAATGGTCGTGCTCATCGTGACTGTCGCCAGTTGGTGCCAATTCCTTAACATTCATCGCTCCGGGGCCGAAAACCAAACCCGGTTGCAGAAGTTGCTGTTTGATGGCGCTGTCATTCCCCCGGAATTCGCCCTCAAAGGTGCTGAAATACATCCGGAACATATAAAACGCGGTCATCCCGGCCGTCAGCCAGCTAACAGCCCACAGAGCGGGATTTGCTGCGAAGGCGCTGGCAAGGATTTCGTCTTTTGACCAAAAACCAGCAAACGGCGGAATTCCGCAGATTGCCAAATTTCCGATTAAAAAGCAAGAAGCGGTAATCGGCATATATTTCCGCAAGCCGCCCATGACTCGCATATCTTGAGCGAGAGCGGGGTTGTGGCCTACAACTGCTTCCATCCCGTGAATGACTGAACCAGAACACAGGAACAGCATCGCTTTGAAATAAGCGTGAGTCATCAAGTGGAAAAGTCCGGCACTGTAAGCGCCGACGCCCATTGCCATCACCATGTAGCCGAGTTGGGAGATGGTGGAGTAGGCTAAGCCTTTTTTGATGTCATTTTGGGTAATCGCGATCGAAGCACCCATAAATGCCGTAAAACAGCCGGTACAGGCGATCAAATTCATGACTGCCGGCAGCCCTTCAAACACCGGGTACATCCGAGCGATCAGGAATACGCCGGCGGCTACCATTGTCGCGGCGTGGATTAAGGCCGAAATCGGTGTCGGGCCTTCCATTGCGTCTGGCAGCCAGACGTGGAGGGGGAATTGAGCGGATTTGGCTGCTGGCCCCAAAAATATGAGGACGCCGAAGATTGTCGCCAGAGTCGCCGAAAGAGCACCGGATTCGACTAACGAGTGCAGGCGTTCGCCCATCACTTCAAATTCAAAGCTGCCGGTGGCCCAGTAAATGCCGAGGATGCCCAGCAGTAGGCCGAAGTCGCCGACGCGGTTGGTGACAAAAGCTTTTTGGCAAGCGTCAGCAGCGGGTTTGCGATCGTACCAAAATCCGACTAGCAGGTATGAACACATACCTACGAGTTCCCAGAAAATGTAAATCTGAACGATGTTCGGGCTGATTACGAGACCCAACATCGAGGCGCTGAAGATGCTCAGGTATGCGTAAAAGCGCACGTACCCGTCATCGTGAGCCATGTAGCCGTCGGTGTAAATCATCACCAAAAAGGCGACCGTGGTTACGATCGCCAGCATTACCGCCGTCAGGGGGTCGATAATATAGCCCATATTCAGCGAGAAGTCGCCTGCAGAAGCCCACTGAATAGTGCGGGTGTAGGGTGCGTGGCCCTGTAGTTGACTCCACAGCAATGCGAAAGAGAGTACCATTGACCCTCCGAGTGCGGAGACGATTAATATCGCATTCGCTTGTCGGAGTTTGTTGGTTGCCTGATTAAAGGTGATTAAGCCTAGACCTACTAGCATTGCGCCTGCCAGTGGCAGGACTGGAATCAGCCAAGCGTATTGATAAAGCAGTTCCATGACTGATAGGTAGTTTAAAGTTTCTACTAGATATTGCCACAATTCTTTACAAATTGTGGCACACGCCTGCGCGACTGGGCCAAAATACTCGATCCAATTCTTTAAGTATTGTTATAGCCGAGTGCCATCGCCAGCGAGACGATCGTACTACTTTCTTTATCGCCAGACGATTACACTAAAGGCCGAAAATTATTATTCCGGTGAAAACGGAAACTATACGACAAATCTCACAGTCCTGTGCGTTCAAGACGGCGAGATTTATTTTGGTGTCAGATGCTTGATGGAAAAATGGGGAAAGCCTTCTGCTTCCGACATAAAGCCGAAGACCTTCTCAACAAGAGCCGAATGCCTTGGAACCCTTACCGGTTGGCTACTTCCTGAAGTTGCAGCCGTTGAGATGGGGAAGCTACGTGAGCCGCGAGCATCCAGGAATCCAGAGTCCGCCGCAGTTCCTCCCGCCCTTGGTACTCTTCAAATCTAAATCGAACTTTATCGCCCTCAAACAAAATCAGCGTGGGCAGACTTGTCAGCCGGTAAGTGTGGGCCAACTTGAAACATTGATCGGCATTCACCCCTACGAGCTTGACTTTTTCTGCCCACTGTGCTTCAAAAGTCTTAAGCGTGGGGTCGATCGCGCGGCACAAACCGCACCAAGGAGCCGAAAAGTGAACTAAAACGGGGGTAGAGGCTTGAAATACCTCTTGTGCAAAAGTGCGTTCGCTAACCGACAACACCATGATCCCTCAAAATTTAATAATTTTTTTTCTATCCTAGGGATCATGCTACCAGTATATGTTCCTAGTTACACGCATCAAAAAAGGATGAATTTTCCACAGCAAACCAGTAAAAATGACTACACCTACGTAGGAAGGACGCAGAAACTCTAGCAAATCAAGGGTTTGGCGCTTTTGTAGGATTGCCAAAAATGGAATTATTGAGGTTCGAGATTTGATGGTTTCAAAGGATTCTCCAAAACGAGCCTGAAGCCGCCTGTCGCCGTGCCACACTCCGAACAGGTGGTGAAGTACCAAACCGATGGAAGTGACGAGGGTAAAGCTAGTGCCAATCCACAGGGTGTGGGCCACGCACCAAATCACCTGTCCCACCATTTGCGGGTGACGGGTGATGCGAATGATGCCAGTTTCGTAGAGGTGAACTTGGGGCTTTTGGACGGCGGCAATTTCTAGGAGGTTAAAAGTTGCTGGGTACAGAAACAGGAAGGAAATTGCCGAAAGTATCCAAACTGCCGGTTTAACTCCGGGTACTCCCTGTACTTGCCAAAGCTGTACGCCGTCGTAGCGGTGGTTGAAAAAGTAGACAATCAGAATGACGGCTAGCGGCAAACTGACAAGGGCAAACAAAACGCGATAAAGTCTCGGCCCGATTAGCTTTTCACCTTTGGGCCGGAGGGCTGCTAAACCGCTGTGGGCGATCGCAAAAACCAGTAACAAGCCCAGAATAACTAAGTGGGAGTCGAGCGCCAAGTCGATCGTCATTGCAAATATTAAGAAAAGTTATTGATTCTCGGCCAATTTGTGTCACAAAGTATCTATGGGAGCATTCAGCGGTTATCAGTCAGTTAACTGTTCACTGTTCGCTGTTGACTGTTCGCTGTTCGCTGTTGACTGTTCGCTGTTGACTGTTCGCTGTTTGCTGTTCGCTGCCTACAGTCAACCGTCAACCGTCAACTGACAACTGACAACTGACAACTGACAATTTAGATATATGTCTGACCTTCCTTTCACTTTAGACCAGTTACGCATTCTCAAGGCGATCGCCTCTGAAGGAAGCTTCAAACGCGCCGCGGACAGCCTCTATGTATCCCAGCCAGCAGTTAGCTTGCAGGTGCAAAACTTAGAGAGACAGTTGGACGTGCCGCTGTTTGACCGGGGGGGGCGGCGGGCTCAACTGACCGAAGCCGGACACCTGCTGCTGAGTTACGGCGAGAAAATTTTATCGCTTTGCCAAGAAACTTGTCGGGCTCTGGAAGACTTGCAAAATCTCCAAGGCGGTACTTTGATCGTCGGCGCTTCTCAAACAACGGGAACCTATTTGCTGCCGCGGATGATTGGGATGTTTCGCCAAAAGTACCCGGATGTAGCAGTACAGCTTCACGTTCACTCGACCCGCCGCACGGCGTGGAGTGTGGCAAACGGGCAAATCGATTTGGCAATTGTTGGCGGAGAAATTCCTACCGAACTTGTAGAAGCTTTAGAAATTGTTCCTTACGCTGAGGACGAACTAGCTCTGATTCTTCCTCCGTCTCACCCGATGGTACAACAAGAAACTATCCAAAAAGAAGACCTTTACAAATTGCAGTTTATATCCCTCGATTCGCAGTCTACGATCCGCAAAGTAATCGATCAGGTACTGACTCGCTGCGGCATAGACACGCGCCGCTTGAAAATAGAGATGGAACTAAATTCGATCGAAGCCATTAAAAATGCCGTTCAGTCGGGGCTGGGAGCTGCTTTTGTCTCGGTTTCGGCGATCGAAAAAGAGTTGCTCATGGGCGTCTTGCACAAATCTCAAATGGATGAAGTTTTGGTAACTCGCATTTTGTCGCTGATTTACAACCCCAACCGCTACCGTTCTAAAGCAGCAGAGGCTTTCAGCAATGAAATTTTGCCCCAATTTGCTACTTATTCGACCATCCCGGAGAAGAAAGAACCCCCAGTGCTCGATTTGGGATTCATAGAAATAGGAACTCCCAACTCGGCGGGAAGTTAATCTCTTAGGTCGCTGGCAGTTAGCAGTTCGCGGTTAGTTGAGAAATCGAAATCTGATTTAACAATCACTTTTTCTTCCCTCTTCCCTCTTCCTTTTTCCCTCTTCCTTCTTCTTACTACCAAACAAAAATGGAAGTTTACTGCACCCGACCGGGCTGCCCGCGCCCTCAAAACTATTTTCCCGACCTCAATGACAGTGCGCTGCTGAAAACGGTGCAGCAAAAGTTTTGCACGGCTTGCGGGATGCCCCTGATTTTGAGGGGCCGCTATTTGCCCGTGAGGTTGTTGGGTCAAGGCGGTTTTGGGGCGGCGTTTTTGGCCAGAGACCGGGATACTCCGGCGATGCGGCAGTGCGTTGCTAAACTTTTGCAGCCGTCGGTAAGTCTGACTCCGCCCCAGCTAAAAATCGCTCAAACTCTTTTTGAACGGGAAGCGGCGGTGCTGGAAGAACTGGGAAACGAACATTCCCAAATTCCGAGTTTGCTGGCTTTTTTTGAGCTGACTGTTACGAGTTTGCAGCCGGGAAAAAACGATCAGTTTTTCTATCTGGTTCAAGAATTTATTGACGGTCAAAATTTGGAGGATGAACTAGCTGTTAAAGGCAAGTTTTCGGAGGCGGAAACGGTGGAGGTGCTACGGGAAATTTTGAAGGTTCTCGATTTTGTGCACTCTCGCGGTTCGATTCACCGGGATATTAAACCTGCTAATATTATGCGGGGTAAAAACGGTCGGCTTTATTTATTAGATTTTGGGGCTGTTAAACAAGTAACACAAAGTGTTGGGAGTCCAAAAGCTTCGACGGGCATTTATTCTTTGGGTTACGCTCCGCCAGAACAGATGAGCGGGCAAGAAGTTTATCCGGCAACGGATTTGTATGCTTTGGCTGTGACTTGTATTACTTTGCTGAGTGGTTTGCAGCCGACGGAGCTTTTTGATAGTTACAGAAACGAGTGGAATTGGCAGTCGCGGGTGCAGGTAAGTTCGCGTTTGGCTCACGTTCTCGATCGAATGTTATTATCAGCTCCCAGTCAGCGTTTTCAATCTGCGAGTGAGGTGGAAGCGGCTCTGATGTCTGGGCCTCAACAGCCTAACATCGTCGTGCAGCCACCGACCCTACGGACTCCGACTCCCCTACCGACTCAGCAGCTACCACCGACTCAGCAGCCTCCTGTACGGGTTCCTGCAACACCTCCCGGAGGGCTGCAACCTTCGCAGAGAGCGACTTTTTCGATTTGGGAGGTTTTGTCGGGGGCGGCGTTTACGGGTTTTGAGGCGGGGGTGCTGGCGATCGCCCTGACGAGTTTGCTGCCGTCTCCGGGCTTGAGTATCGGATTGTTGGGGATGATTGTGGCGGGTTTGATTTACGGCCAGTACCGCAGGGCGATCGAACAAACTGAGATGTTGATTATTGGTGCAGGTACTGTGGCTTTGCTGTGGTTTTTCCCGGCTTTACAGACGGCGGCACTTGCGATTTATCCGAATTCTCCGATCACTGGCGTGTTGTTTGTGGGATGGTTGGGTGCTTTGGGTGCGATCGCTGGCACAGCTATTTTTAGATTGATTTATAAGCTGCTTTCAAACATTTTTTAATTTAATACCAATTCTCCTTTCCTCTTGCAACTATCATGAGTGTTGAGTTTGTTGACTGTCGCCCTGTATGCACCGGTGCGTCGCTGCGAGATTTAGCTATGCGAGTAAGGAGTTATATCAAATCCGGTAGCATCGGAATTATTCCTCTCTGTATTCTCTCCCTCTGCGTTCTCTGCGCCCTCTGCGGTTAAATCATTCCGATACAACCGGAAACGATATTAAGGGTGGCGACGCACCCTACCAGCTACTGTTGCATAAAATTTGAGAATTAGTATAACTAAATCGATGCAAAATCAGAAGTTGATTAACCCGAATTGGGTCATTGCTTGGGGCACAGAAGCCCGATCGCACCCTGCAACTTGGGAAACTTCCGGTTTTGCCATAATCGGAGCTGAACCCACCTTCAGCCCCAATCAGCGATTTGTGCTCGTAGGTGACTGCTGCTTCGATCGCACCCCAATGCTCAAACAACAGATTGATACCGAGGGATTGACCGATTTGGCGATCGTCGGGCGGCTATGGGAACAGTCAGGCCCTCAAACTTTGAGCTTGCTGTCAGGAAAATTTGCCCTTGCAGTGTGGGATCGAGACGAGCAAACCTTGTGTCTGGGGCGCGATCGCGTGGGAGCCAAAACGCTCTATTACACCCGTGCAGGAACGACTCGCTGGATCGCGCCTCGACTGCGATCGCTCAATCCGTATCACGATCGAGAACTTGATTTAGTTGCTTTGCGCGACTACTTGTGCTGTGCATTTGTACCCGGAGCACAAACGCTGTGGGAAGCCGTGCGAGAGTTGCGGCCCGGTAGCTACCTGTACTTACCGGATATTGAGGCGCAGAGATACTGGCAGCCACAGGAGCAAATTACTAACGCCGATCGCCCTTTGGAATGGCATAGTCAACAAGTGCGATCGCTTTTGGAACAACTGGTGCAGGAAGCGCTACCAGCGGGAGAACCAGTCGCAGCATATCTTTCGGGCGGGATAGACTCAAGTTGTGTCGCCGCGATCGCCACAAGGTTGCACGATCGTCCGGTACACACTTTCTCGATGCACTTTGGCGCTCAATATCCCAGCGAGATTGAATTTGCCAACATCGTCGCAGCACATTGTGGCACTGATCACCACGTTTTGGAAGTTTCGCCACAGCAAATTTGGGAGTTGCTACCGGAAACGCTGGCGGCGATGGATGATCCAGTGGGGGAAGGCTTGACGGTTCCCAATTTGCTGTTGGGGCGATCGGCAAAGCAATTTGCAGACGTGGTACTCAATGGCGAAGGCGGCGATCCGTGCTTTGGCGGGCCGAAAAATAAGCCGATGTTACTCAACAGTTTGTATGGTTCGATTCAGGGTAAACCAGATCCGATCGCAGCTTACTTGACTTCGTTTCAGAAATGCTATGTGGATTTGCCACGTTTGCTGAAGCCGGAGGTTTGGGAAAAGGTGAAGAATGCGCCTTCCGTCTTTGCTGAAGAATTGCAACAGACAGAAACGACGTTTTTGAATCGGCTGATGCGGCTCAACATTGAGTTTAAAGGAGCCGATTACATTTTGACCAAGGTGAATAATCTCACGGCTGCGGCGGGACTAAAAGCTCGATCGCCCCTATTCGATGCGCGGATGGTGGCACTGAGTTTGCAAATTCCGCCAGAATATAAGCTTTCGGGCGCGCAGGAAAAAGCGGTTCTCAAAGCTGCTGTGGCGGATTTGCTGCCCGATGTCATTGTCAACCGTCCGAAAAGCGGCATGGTGATGTCGATGCAGCAGTGGTTTTTGAGGGATTGGCAGCGACAAGCGCGATCGTTGTTGCTGAATCGTCATGCGGCGATCGCGCCTTACCTCGATCAAACACTAATCCGCGAGTGGCTAAACTATCGTGGGGAAGTTTTTCCCCGCTATGGGCTGAAGTTGTGGCTGCTGGTGACGCTGGAAATTTGGTTACAAGTAAATCGCCGTTAGTTACCCCCAATTAGGGTACGCGGCCGTGCCTTTCGTCGTGTCAACTTCAGCAGTTGATCTTCAAATTTCTCGATCGACAGTGGCATTTTCCCTATGCGGTTTTCGCTCTTGTTTATAGAACCGATTTGATATCTTTTAGGCTGCCAGCTTTTTAATCATCAGCCTAATAATATGAATTCCGGTGGTGGAATGATTAAACCGCAGAGGGCGCAGAGGATACAGAGAAACGGAAGAGACAGATGAATGATTCCGATGCCAACGGATTTGATATAAAACGAAGATTCACCTTGGTCGTCTAATTAGCCAGAACTCTCTCAAAATTATTAACGAGGATTTTGCACTTTTCTATCCAATAATTTCATATCATGTCCGATCGATTAATCATAATATCCCGGTCGGGGCGAGCGAGTTTTTGAGATTGTCAATTATTGGCAGGTATTCTTGGTGAACTCGCCCCTACAAAAATCGCGGTTCCTCGACCGGGCATGATATCAGTTGTGAATTTCTTATTTATTTAAGCATCCGCATTTTTAACCCCCAATTTCAAGCACTATTTTACCGGTTACTGAGCCTGTTTCTAACAGTTCGTGAGCGGCTTGCGCTTCTTCGAGAGGGAAAGTTTTGCTGACGTGAATTTTTAGCAAGTTGCGATCGCACAAACGAGCACACTTCTGCAAAATATGAGCCTGCTGTTCCTGTTCCTCCACCAAACCTTCCAGCATCGGTGTCAACATTAATTCCAGACTAATTCGCAGATTCCGCATTCTCGCTGTTTTCAAATTGCCCAAAGCCGGATCGGGTTCCAAAATTGTTACCAAATCTCCATAAATCTTCACAGCCGGAATAGTTTGGTAAAAAGTTTCTCCCCCGACTGTATCGAAAGCCAAATCAACTCCTTGTCCTTGAGTCCAAGTCAAAACCTCATCGACAACATTGGTATTTTTGTATAAAATAACTGAATCTGCACCTAGGTGCTTGATAAAATTGGCTTTTTCCTCAGAACTAACAGTCGTGCAGACCTCTGCCCCCTGCAACTTCGCCAACTGTACCGCGACGTGGCCGACACCGCCGGCACCAGCTTGAATCAGCACCTTCTTTGATAACACCTGGCCGGCTTGCAAGCGCCCTCGATCGTACAGCGATTCCCAAGCTGTAATTAAAACTAACGGTGCCGCCGCCGCCTCGGCAAAACTTAAAGCAGCAGGCTTGAGGGCGAGAAAGCGTTGGTCTACAACGGCAAACTCAGCATAAGTACCGATCGACCCGCCCAAACCGCCATTGCAGAAAAAAACCTCGTCTCCCACTTGGAAACTTTGTACACCAGCACCGACAGCCTCTACGACTCCCGCACCGTCGCACCCCAAAACGTGAGGAGTTTTCTCGGGGTAAAAAGTGCCGCGCGATCGTAACTTAGTATCTATCGGATTGATACCTGCCGCTCGCAACCGCACCAAAACTTCAGTTTCTGTTTGTATAGTAGGGGCGGGGATATTTTGCAGTTTCAATACGGACGGGCTTCCGGGGGTTTGAAAAACGATCGCTTTCATCATGGGTGTTAACTCTGTTGTCGCTTTCACCTGCGATCCTACCTTGTATTCGTTACCCATCCGTGACGATACTTAGTTATTTTTAAATAGATTGGCTTCAGATAACTACAATAATTGTCGAGCGGTGCTAATCGATGTTCGAGCTAGATTTATTTTTTTACTTTGAAATTTTTGCATATCTTCTGGGATTATTGGCGACTTTAGCCGTGGTGTCCGCGATTTATCTCAAGTGGCACCGAAGGCCATCTAGTCTACCGCTAGCCCGCGAGCAACGGCAGTTGGCAGAATTAAAGCCCGACGATTTATCTGCGGGATTGAAAATGCGGAAAAACTTTTTGATTTTCCCCAACTCAAATCAGTGGCCGGCAACTGACAGCTTCTTGGGTAAAGTTTTAGGTATGGGCCGCGCTGTATTCTTCGCCCAGCAACAGCGCCTAACTGTGAATTCTTCGCCTCTTTTGAGGCCGGGAACCAGCAAAATCCTAAGTCTGAGCATTTCGGGTTCGATGGGAGACAATCTCGATCGCCCGAATGCCGAGAATCCTCCCAAAGTTAATCGTTTCGCGCAATTAGAGGAAGATTTGCTGGGCGAAATCCTAGCAGGTACTGATTCGCCAGGGGGGGCAGAATTCTTTGATGCCTTAGTTTGCCACTTAGCCTCAGCACTCGGAGTTCGCACCGCCGTCGCTGCCAAATCGATTAAGTCGAAGCCACGCACCGATGCTGCTGCTGATAGATTGCAAGTTATCAGTTTTTGGAGCGACGGACAGCAGCAGCCAAACTTTGAGTGCGACACCGCCAATACTCCCGAAGCGCGGGTGCTGGAGGCGGGAATGTATTCCTGTCCCGACAACCTCTGGGAAACCTTTCCAGAAGACCGCAGACCAGTAGTTACAGGTGCGCGCAGTTTCCTGGGAGTCTTGCTGAAAAACTCTTACGGCGAACCTTTAGGCATTATTTGTATTTTTCACGATCAACCCCTGGTGGAAGCACATCTTGCCAAATTCCGATTAATTCTCAGCATCTTTGCCGGACGGGCCGCCGCTGAATTAGAGCGGCAGCGTCTAGAAGCAGCATTGTCCACTGTAGAAGCGAAATACTGCGCCCTGGTAGAACAAATGCCCGCTGTCACCTACATTTCTCCCCTCAACCGCAAGGCTGCCAAACTTTACATCAGCCCGCAAATCGAGACTTTTCTAGGTTATTCTGTAGCTGAATGGAGAGCAGATCCCGACCTGTGGCTGAAACTCGTTCACCCAGAAGACCGTGACCGCGTGTTAGTTGAAAACGCTACACAAAAATTCAGCGATGGAGAAGATATCTTCTGCGAGGGGTCGCTGGTTTCAGAATACCGTGCGATCGCCCGCAACGGCCGAGTCGTCTGGTTCCGCGATCAAGCGACCGCAGTTCGCGATGAAGCAAGCAAGTGTGTCATCCTTCAAGGAGCAATGTTTGACATCACAGAGACTAAAGTAGCTGCCAGCGCGCTGCTAGAAAGCGAATATCGCTATTACACCTTGGCAAAAATACTGCCTGTCGGGATTTTCCGCGCCGACGCTGCTGGAGATTGCTTGTACGTCAATGAGCGATTTTTGGAGATGGCGGGACTGACTGCGCCAAAGGCACTAGGCGAAGGTTGGGCGCAAAGTTTGCATCCCGAAGACCGCGAGCGTGTTTTGAGCCAGTGGTATCGCGCTGTCACAGACAAGTTGCCCTGTAAGCTAGAGTACCGCTTTTGCAACGGTGACTTCACAACCTGGGTATTTTGGCAAGCAGTGCCAGAAATGACCAAAAGTGGGGAAGTTCTAGGCTATCTCGGCACGTTGACCGATATCAGCGATCGCAAGCAGGCAGAATTCGCGCTGCAACAGGCGGAAGAGAAATACCGCAGTATCTTTGAAAATGCGATCGAAGGCATTTTTCAGACAACGCCCGACGGACGCTACCTCAGCGCTAACCCTGCTTTGGCGAGAATTTACGGCTACGAGTCGGCCGCCGAATTGATCGCGAACATCCAAGACATAGACCGCCAACTTTACCTCGATCCCAACCGCCGCGTCGAGTTTTTGCGCACGATCGAAAAACACGGTTTTGTGTCTGAGTTTGAGTCCCAAGTTTACCGCGCTGACGGCACTACTATCTGGGTTTCGGAGAACGGTCGGGCAGTTCGCGACCCTGACGGAAATTTACTTTACTACGAAGGTACTGTCGAAGATATTACTCTCCGCAAAATAGCAGAAGATAAGTTAGTACACGATGCTTTGCACGATATGCTAACCGGTTTGCCCAACCGATCTTTATTTATGGATCGCTTGGGGCACGCGATCGATCTTTCAAAACGCCGTCCTGAGATTTTGTTTGCGGTGCTGTTTATCGATCTTGATCGCTTTAAGGTTGTTAACGACAGTTTGGGGCATTTAGTGGGCGATCGGTTGCTGATCGCGATCGCGCAGCGCCTGGGAATCTGTTTGCGCGCTGGAGATACCGTTGCCCGTCTCGGCGGCGACGAATTCGCTATTTTGCTGGAAAATATCAAAAGCACCGAGGATGCGATCCAGATTGCCGAACGAGTGCAAGCGGAACTGGCAGAGCCTTTTTACCTTAACGAATATCAAGTTTTTACCAGTGCTAGCATTGGGATTGTTTGTTCTGGTGTTCCTCCGTATCCAACGGAAACCAGCAAACTGTCGAGTCCCGAAAATCTGGGAAATATCGATCGGGAAACTTCTTTGTCTTGCTTATCTGCCGACTCTCCTGTTCCCAATGTCCCGTTGTCCATGTTGTACGATCGGCCTGAAGAACTTCTCCGAGATGCAGATGCTGCCATGTATCATGCTAAGGGATTGGGCAAAGCTCGCCACGAAGTTTTTGACTTAAGTATGCACACTCGCGCCGTCGCCCTTTTGCAACTGGAAAACGACCTGCGACGCGCTTTAGACTCCCAGGAATTTCAGCTTTACTATCAGCCCATCGTCTCTCTTGTTACCGGTAAAATCAGCGGTTTTGAAGCGCTGATCCGGTGGTATCACCCGCAGCGGGGTGTCGTATCTCCCGGCGAGTTTATTTTAGTAGCAGAAGAAACTAGATTAATTATACCTATGGGCTGGTGGATGATGCGATCGGCTTGTCATCAGATCCACGAGTGGCACCAAAAATTCCCTGCCAATCCGCCCTTGACTGTCAGCGTCAACCTTTCTAACCAACAATTTAAACAACCGGATTTAATCGATCGTATTCGCGAAATTTTACAAGAAACTCAGCTTGACCCCCGCACTTTAAAGGTGGAAATTACTGAAGGAGTCATCATGGAGAATGCTGAATCAGCAGTCGCTATCCTCGCGGAATTGAAAAATTTAGAAATTCAATTATATATTGACGATTTCGGCACTGGCTATTCTTCTTTGAGCCGCCTGCACACTTTTCCAACTGATGCTTTAAAAATCGATCGAGCTTTTGTCAGCCGCATGACTGAAGATGAAGGCAACGAAGCGATTGTACAGACTATTTTAATTTTAGCCAGTCATTTAGGCATGGATGTAATTGCTGAAGGAATCGAAACCATCGAACAGCTTAATTTACTCAGAGCGCTGCAATGCGAATACGGACAAGGATACTTTTTCTCAAAGCCGATAGACAGCATCGCAGCCACACTTTTGATAGCAAGTCAACCTAAATGGTAATTGGACTGTTGACTGTTGACTGTTGACTGTTGACTGTTGACTGTTGACTGTTAACCTTTGGCTTTTTGTTTTAGTGAGTTAAGATAAGCATTAAGTTTTGGTGAAAGTTCATTTAATAAGGGATGCAGGCGATCGATCTGTTCTTGAGTTAAAAGATTTCGAGCGTAGGCAAGTCTTAACCAGTGTCTTGTTTCGTTTAAGGAGCCTCTGGCAATTTTCACAAAACGCTGATTATCTTGGCAGCTATAGCGTCCATGTCCTTCTGCAATATTAGCACCAACAATATCAGCCGATCGCACTATTTGTTTGCCCATCGTATCCTTCGTAAACTCGTCCCATTTTTTAACAATAAACCATATTTCATTTTATATTTTTTCAGCTAATTGATGAACTTGTAGCTGTTGAAAGCTTTCCATATTAGCTGCTTTAAATAATTAATAGCCAACAATTAATTAATGACCAATACAAGTTAACCGTCAACCGTCAACAGTCAACCGTCAACAGTCAACCGTCAACAGTCAACCGTCAACTTCCTTAAACTTTCGCTTCCAAAGACTTGAGAAACTCAGTATTTACCCCCGACTCCCGCGTCAGGGCAATTTTCCCAGTACGAGCAATTTCCTTAATCCCAAATCTATTCAGAACCTGGACGATCGCCACCATTTTACCGGGATCTCCGACAACTTCCAATGTCAGCGTATCATCACCAATATCCACCACTCGCGCTCTAAAAATTTGAGCTAACTCAATTATCTCCGATCGCGTCCCGCTAACAGCATTAACTTTCAGCAACATCAACTCCCGTTCGACACAGGGAATTTCCGTTATATCCTGAACTTTAAGCACGTTAATCAACTTGTACAGTTGCTTGGTCAACTGCTCGATAATCTGGTCATCTCCGGGTACAACCATCGTAATCCGAGATATTCCCACTTGCTCCGCCGGGCCAACGGCGAGACTTTCAATATTAAAACCCCGACGGGCAAATAAACCAGCAATTCGAGTGAGGACACCCGCTTCATCTTCAACTAAAACCGAAAGAGTGTGTTTCATCAGAAAATTGGGTAGAAACCTCGTCCTTTTAGGACGGCTTTATATTACAATATAATTGGTCAACGACCCACCCGAGACGATGGATCAAACAGCCTATACGAGCGAAGTTCAGCCTTGTGCTGGCGGCGAAGCAAAATCGGTAGACCGGGAAAAAAGGATAGGGCAATGGTAAACATCCCTAGAATCAAAACTACGAAGAATTCCGTTTGGTATTCGACACGTAAAAACCGCAGGGCTTGCGGGGTTAGTCTGTGGAGCGAACATAAGACCAAATCTCTTTTAGGGTGGAGGCAGTTGCGAAGAAGCAGAAATTCAAATCGTGAGGTTTGGGAATCCCCGTACCTTCAGGTCGGGGTGGATGTCAATTCTCCAAAAAGACGCATTTCGTGTACTTCTACTTTTGCCCATTCGCCTTTTAGCAGAAGTGGACGCCCATTGAACCTGCCTTAGACATTTTATCGCGAGTTATTTGCCGTTCAACTCCAGCAAAAAACAATATATGGCGGTTCTCAAGCGTGGTGAGGTATGCCCACGGAGGCCTATGCCCCCGGAGGTCTATGCACGACGTCGGTTCCCTCATGTTACTAAGAAAGGCTATATTAAGCTGTCGGGGCGCCTAGTCACGCCTGATCGACAATATCCGTCCTAGATCAGCGTCAACCCGCCACAACCGGGGTTTTTTGGTCGATCGCACGCACATCATCTAAGTTTTTTTGTCTACGAACCTACACAATTACTTGAGCGAATAAAAACTTTTCAGGTCTTGTCGCTGACGGGGACTGAAATTTTGACACCCAATGGGTGCCAAAATTTATTCACAGAAAAACCCGGTGTTGCAGAGATGGCATCTGGCGGCGGACTTGTTCTAGTCGATCGGGATTAATTTCTGCAATCGCCACACCCGGTTCCTCTCCAGCATCCGCCAAAACGGCACCCCAAGGGTCTACAATCATCGCGTGACCGTGTGTTTGACGGCGGCCGTAGTGGCGGCCAGTCTGTGCGGGGGCGATCATATAACAAGTATTCTCGATCGCCCTAGCTTGCAACAAAACCTTCCAGTGATCCTTGCCAGTGTAAGCGGTAAACGCCGCCGGCACGAACAAAATATCAGCCCCTTTGTACGACAAATGCCTGTACACTTCCGGGAACCGCACGTCATAGCACACCGAAAGTCCCAGCGTCCCCAAATCCGGCGACACATAAACAGGTGGCAAATCTTCACCAGCTTTCACAGTGTTCGATTCCCTGTAAGTAATGCCGTCGGGAACATCCACATCGAACAAATGTACTTTTCTGTACCTTGCCACTTCAGTGCCGTTTGGGTCTACCAGCAAACAAGTATTGTATACCTTCCCTCCTGGAGTCGGCACTGGAAATCCGCCGCCCAGAATCGTTACCTGGAACCGCTGGGCCATCGTTTTGAGGAATTTTTCGCTTTGGAGTCCGATCGCCTCTGCTTGAGCAATTTTTTCCTCCTCTTCTCCCATAAACGAGAAATTTTCTGGTAAGGAAACTAACTCCGCACCTTGACGCACTGCCAGGTCGATTAATTCCTCTGCCTGAACCAAATTTTTTTGCAGGTCAGGCAAGCTAGTCATTTGAATTGCTGCGGCGAGATAAGACTTCATCGATTCAAAATATTAGTCAATAGTCAATAGTCATTAGCCATTAGTCATTAGTCATTGGGAACTAATTTGATAACTAAATAGTTTAGATCCTTGGGTTTCACCCATTTCGGCGCTGTTTTGCACGAACTGGTATGGTGTGAGAGTTTTGATATTTGAGCTTTGAATTCACCTGTAACTCATCACTCAAAACTCAAAACTCTCAACTTTTTCCTACTAGGTTTTCCAACCTAATTTCCTTCAAATCTTACGGCATCGGATGGAAAAGCAGGTCGGGGAAAAAGCGGTTAAATTCAATTAAAGCCGCAGCTTGAATAGATATCCAAAGGATAGCCAATACTGGTGCTGTCGAAAGAAACTTGACAAAGTATTGCATGAATTCTGCTCCTGAAAATTCGAGACAGTTGGTAATTGCCGATCGGTCTAGCGCGCTAATTGCTAATTTCTAGTTAATTACTTAACTTTTAGCTATTAGCTCTTGTCCATTTCCCAATTTTAGCGGGGGGAAACAGTAATTTCGTCGTCCTTCGCAAACATTTCACCGCTGGTGATTGATGTGAGAGCTGCCAGAGGCCATAAAACGCCGCTCAGCATACATTTGATTGCCAAAGGAACGTCGATAATAATCTCTTTTTCCTCTGGGGTTGCTGATTTTTTGGTAACTTGCAGATAAGAACGGCCTACCCAACCAATCCAACCTGCGATATACAAGAACAGTATGCTAGGAATCAAAAAGTCCCCTGCTTTGCTCAAGTTGCCGTCTACGATTAAGTGCGGGTATCCTTCCGGGCCGCACATAGCTTGAGAATAGCGATCGAATCTTGCTTTCGCAGATGCGGGGTCGCCATTGGTAGAACGTGCATTTTTAGCCAGTTCCTTGAATTCGGGAGAGTCTTTGCACGGCACTAAATTGTAAGCCGAAGCAACTGGAGCAAAACTGATCCAGACACTCAACACTAAAATTGCAGCAAACAATCGTCGCATGGAATTGTTTCCTTTTGTTACAAAACAATAAGTTTTTGTACAAGCATTTCAACTTGCCGATCTGGAATCCAGATGATCGTGTTTGTTGACAGTGTAAAGTATCCATCATTGATGCGGCAAAGCCCAATAGAATGAGGGATTCCCGTTTTCATAGGTCAATGCTGAGCTAGCAATACCGCGAGGATATTCCTTCATTGCATCCGATGACGGCCTTACCTGTCGATCGGGCAAATATCCCTTAACAATAACCTGAGTACAGGTAGAGCGGGGGACTTGCGCCGAATTAGTTAAGCTAGCAATAACTAACCTATCAAATAAAATTACCAGTTAATGGCAACCATTTTCGCAATCGAAACAAGTTGTGACGAAACAGCAGCAGCAATTGTTAAGAATCGTCAAGTTTGCAGCAATGTTGTAGCATCACAAATTAAAATCCACGAGCAGTTTGGCGGAGTAGTGCCGGAAGTGGCTTCGCGGAGTCACCTAGAAATGCTCAATCAGGTAATTGCCCAGTGTCTCAGTGAAGCAAACCTGAGTTGGTCAGAAATTGACGGCATTGCAGCGACTTGTGCCCCCGGTTTAGTAGGTGCATTGTTAGTTGGGCTGACAGCGGCGAAAAGCTTGGCAATAGTCCATCAAAAACCTTTTTTAGGCGTCCACCACCTCGAAGGGCACATCTACGCTTCTTACCTTACCGAACCCGACTTGCAGCCACCGTTTTTGTGTTTGTTAGTTTCCGGGGGACATACTAGCTTTATTTACGTCAAAGATTGCGGCGTTTATGAAACAGTAGGACAAACACGGGACGACGCCGCCGGCGAAGCTTTTGATAAAGTCGCGAGATTGTTACAGCTAGGATATCCCGGCGGGCCGCTGATGGACAAATTGGCCGGCCTTGGCAATCCCCAAGCATACCCTCTACCAGAAGGCAGAATTTCCTTGCCTGGTGGCGGATATCATCCTTACGACAGTAGTTTTAGCGGCTTGAAAACCGCAGTTTTGCAATTAGTGCAGAAACTCAAAAAACAAAATAACAATGTGGGTGAGGAAGGATTCTTGCCTGCCCCTACAATTAATGATATTGCGGCCAGCTTTCAGGAAACTGTAGCTAAGGGTTTAACAAAAAGAGCGATCGACTGTGCCGTAAATTTCGGGCTTACCACTATTGTAGTCGGCGGGGGAGTTGCAGCAAACAGCGGACTCCGAAAACACTTACAAGCAGCAGCAGCAAAACACAACTTGCGGGTATTGTTTCCGCCATTAAAATATTGTACAGACAACGCCGCAATGATTGGCTGTGCGGCGGCAGAACACTTGCAGCGAGGACACACATCGCCGCTGACTTTGGGAGCAAATTCAAGAATGGCTGTCAGCGATATTATGGAACTGTACAAGAGTTATTAGTTATTAGCCATTAGTCATTAGTTAACAGTCAACAGTCAACAGTCAACAGTCAACAGTCAACAGTCAACATTCAACCCAACGATGAAAATCCGCGACGCAGAAGAAAGCGATTTGCCAGCAATTGTTCAAATATACAACGCAGCAATACCGGGCAGAATGGCCACAGCAGATTTAAAACCAGTCTCAGTCGAAAGTCGCCTCCCGTGGTACAGAGAACACTCTCCCAATTCCTGGCCGATTTGGGTAATGGAATCAGAACAAAATATTGTTGGCTGGCTGAGTTTTCAGATTTTCTACGGACGCGCTGCCTATCAGCATACAGCAGAAGTTAGCATCTACGTCGCACCCGATCGCCAACGCTGCGGAATCGGACAAAATTTATTGCAATCGGCAATTGTGCGGAGTCCAGAATTGAAGCTTAAAACTCTCATAGGAATAATTTTTGCTCACAATCAGCCCAGTGTAAAATTGTTTGAGAAATTTGGCTTTCAGCGGTGGGGATATCTGCCACAAGTTGCCGAACTTGACGGCGTTGAAAGAGATGTCGTAATTCTGGGTTTGCGTTTTCTGTAGGGAAACGGCAATGCCAATTGGTGTCAACTTAAGGTCAAACGTAATACCGGTCTGCTGTTTGACGATTAGGCCTCGATCCCCCCTAGCCCCCCTTAAGAAGGGGGGGACAGGAAGCGCTCAAAGTCAACCCCTACTCCCCTTCTTAAGGGGGATTTAGGGGGATCGAGACTACGGTAGAAGCGAGATTTTCCAGGCTCTGATGTTTGCTCAATCTGGTAAAATTGTAATTTCATCCAAAGATGCGATCGCCACATCAGCATTTTCCAAATGACTAACCTGGGCCTTTCCCCAACAAATCCCGATACAGCCAGCCGCGCCCGCATTTTTACCCATCTGAATATCGCCCGCTGAATCTCCTACCATCAAAGTTGCTGCGGGATTTACTCCGAGTTTCTCACAAGCTTGCAAAAATAATTTCGGATCTGGTTTATGAACCGTTGAATCAACTCCCATTTCTAACTGAATGTAGTCAGCTAATTCGTGGTGTTTCACAAATTTCTGTACCGATTCTGTTGTAGCAGCCGAAAGAATCCCCAGTTTTAAACCCGCTTCCGAAAGATATTTTAGCACTTCCAAGCTGCCGACAAATAGAGGAGAAACAGCACTAGTTTTAAACATTTCGTCAGCTTCGTCAAAAGCGCGGCGCGCAATAGTTAAAGATTCCAGCCATCCCCTGCCGGTTTCGGCGATGTATCCCGCCGCCACAATCTCATTTTCCCTACGACTACCGACTGCTAGCAAGCCTGTGGGGTCGATGCTGCCACCTTCGATGCCGAAAGCCATTTGTAAAGGCTCTCCAACGCCCGGAATTTGAGCGTCTGCGAGGCGCGATCGCTTAATTCCCAACAATCTCAAAAATTCTTGAGAATCCTCTAGAGTGCCGTCTTTGTCAAAGATTACGGCTTGGATATTCGAGAAAGTAATGCCCCGACATTTAATAGTTACCAAGAACCTGAACTCCGTAATATTTATATTTTTTTCTATCTTCCCATATTGCGCTATTTTTAGCAATTGTTTTTAGCGCAACATAACTCTCTTGTCCCACCCCCTACTCCCCTTATTAAGGGGGGCTAGGGGGGATCTGGCCTTAACTATTACGAGATATATCGTACTCTTGTCCCCCCCCTTATTAAGGAGGGTTAGGGGATATCTGGCCCTAAGAATGACGATCGCACGCACCCAACAACTCCTGACAAACTCCCTCGAAACGCTGCAACACATCAACATTCGTAAACCTGACAACTTGCAGTCCATACCCCTCGAAAATCCCTGTTCTTTCCGCATCATATTGTTTCCCCTGTTCAGTAAAATGACTCTCGCCATCAACCTCAATTACCAATCTTAAAGCAGCACAATAAAAATCTACAATAAAATTGTCGATGGGTCGCTGTCTCAAAACTCTAAAAGGGAAATTTCTCAGAAAATCTTCCCAAAGTTTCTTTTCGGCTGGAGTTGGATTTTTCCGAAGTTCCTTGGCGATAGGGATGAGTTTTGGGTTGTAAGGTAGGTGGAAATTCGAGTCGTTTAATTTGGTCATCATCCTCCTAATCTCGGATCGATCCCCCCTAGCCCCCCTTAATAAGGGGGGGACAAGATTCTTCTCAAAGTCCCCCTTCTTAAGGGGGATTTAGGGGGATCTCTGGGGGATAAAGAGTGTTAACGCAAGCGTATTTGGTCATCCTCCTCCTAATCTCGATCCGGAGATCCATCCTAACCCCCCTTCTTATACCAATTTTTTATGAGGTTGCATAGAATCCGATCCCCCCTAGCCCCCCTTAAGAAGGGGGGGACAAGATTCTTCTCAAAGTCAACCCCTACTCCCCTTCTTAAGGGGGATTTAGGGGGATCGAGATATGTGCAACTTCACATTAAATTGGTATTAATCCGATCCCCCCTAGCCCCCCTTAAGAAGGGGGGGACAAGATTCTTCTCAAAGTCAACCCCTACTCCCCTTCTTAAGGGGGATTTAGGGGGATCGAGATATGTGCAACTTCACATTAAATTGGTATTAAGGGGGGACAAGGTTTAACTGCCTTATCTAATCTCAAACATCATAAATCACAACTCCAAAATATTTAAAATCGTCCTACTAAATTAGCCACCATTAATCCTAGTACAACCGGCTCGATCGGCTTAACCATATGCCTTTGAAAACCAGCTTCGATCGCCATTTCGCGTTCTTTATCGTTCGCATAGGCAGTCAGCGCCGCGGCTGGGATTTCTCCTCCGGCTTCCGCAGCAAGAGCTCGCACTTCTCGAATTAAGAAAAACCCATCTTCCTCTGGCATTCCGAGATCGGAGATGAGCACATCATATCTGCCCGGATTTGCAGTCAAAGCAGCGATCGCACTTCTGGCAGATGCAACTGCCAAAACCTCCGCCCCGTAGCCTTCAAGCACAAATTGTAAGAACTCGCGCGTATCGATCTGATCGTCTACGGCTAAGATGTGCAAACCTTCGAGAGAGGGGACGCGATCGCTAGAGACGTTTAAAGGCCCTACCAAAGCAGTTGACTTTAAATCGATCGCCGATGTCAACTCTGGAGGTAGCGATCGCAACGGCAATCTCACAGTCATTGTAGTTCCTTGTTCATCACCCGGACTTTCGGCTTGCACAGTTCCCCCGTGCAATTCAACCAGGTGACGCACGATCGCTAAACCCAATCCCAGCCCTTGATTCCCTTTAACGCTGCTGGAATCGGCTTGATGGAAACGATCGAAAATATACGGCAAAAATTGTGTCCCAATGCCTTTTCCCGTATCGCTGACTCGAAGTAGAGCATGATCCTCGATCGTCGATACCATGATTTCCACTCGTCCCCCCGCCGGAGTAAACTTAATCGCATTAGACAGAAGATTCCACACAACTTGCTGCAAGCGATTGATATCCCCTAAAACAGTCGTAGAAATCAACTGCGAAACAATTTGAATGTTTTTGGCTTCGGCTGATAATTGAACCCCTTCCAGCGCCGCTTGCACCACTAACCGCAGATCGATCGGACAAATGCACAGTTGAAGCTTACCACTCGTAATCCGAGAAATATCCAGGATATCTTCGATTAACTGAGATTGCGCCCTCGCGCTGCGCTCGATCACCTCTAAAGCCTTAGTAACCTCTGCTTCCTTCAGTTTCCCGGAACGCAGAATTTGTGCCCAGCCCAGGATCGGAGTCAAGGGATTGCGTAATTCGTGGGAGAGATTCGCCAGAAATTCATCTTTACTACGGTTAGCTGTTTCTGCCTCGTGGCGGGCAAACTGTTCCTGCAGTAATAACTGCGATCGTACAGTCTCCAACTGCTTGCGCTCCGTGATATCCTCGATCGACAACAGAATCATTAAAGCTTCATCTTCTCGTTCAAGTTTACAAGCATTCAGCAGCATGGTTTTGGGCCCGATATTATCAAATAGGTGATCCAACTCAAAGTTTTCAAGCTGAACATCACTAACCAGAATATCTTCCAGAATCCATCGCACTTGGGGGATATTCCACTGCCCGTTGCCTAGCTCAAACAGCGAAGATTTTGCTATTTCTGACGGTGAAACCTGAAACATTTTATAGAACGATCGATTTGCTTTATTCACTCGGAAATCAGCATCTAGGACGACTAAAGGCGTTTGCACAGTTTCCACAATGGTTTCAGCATAATTTCGGGCCTCCTCCAAGGTTCTGGCACTGCGTTTAAGAGCATCAATATCGAGCAAAACTATCACCACACCGTCAATCTGGTTTTCCGTTGTCCGGTAAGGACGAATGCGGAGGTTGTACCAATATCCCGATAAAGTTTGAATTTCTTGTTCTTTCGTCTGGAGAGTATCAATCACCTCCAAAATCATCTGTTCCAAGTCAGGAACGTTCAGAGTCGAGCGGATGTCGCTAAAAGGTCGTCCCACATCTGCGGGAATCACACTAAAAATTTGCTGTGCCGTTGGCGTAAAGCGTCGAATCTGTAAATCGTTTGTCAGCATTAAGATAGGGATATTGATACTGGAAAGCAAATTTATCAGATCATTATTCACCAGGCTTTGTTCAATATTTCGGCTACGAAGTTCCTCGTTAGTGGTAGTGAGTGCCTCGTTAGTGGCTTGAATCTCTTCTTTGGCAGTTTCTAACTCCTCATTGGTGCTCTGCAACTCCTCGTTGCTCGATAGGATTTCTTCGTTCGCAACTTTGAGGTCTTGGTAGAGGCGTTCCTGATCCTGGACTACCGCTTGCAGTTGGGCTTGAGCCGCAGTTTTTTCTTGGTTAGCGGCTGCAAGTTGCTGCCTCAGCAGCTCAATTTCGCCCACTAAATCAGCTTGATCTAAGCTTTCAGGGAGGGCGCTGAGGTTAAGCACCCTGGGTGAAGCCTGTTCAAATAGCACCAAAAAGTAGCGTCCTTCGACCGCCTGTGGTCGGAAGGGAATCACCTCAAAATTGACGATACTCGATCGTCCGCCTGATTCAAGCAATACCCTTTCTTTCCTAATGGTTACGTTCTGCGTTTGTGCCTGATAAATCGCGGTGCGAAGCTCTACCAGCAAGCCTGCCCTTGCCATTGCCAGCAAGTTTAAGTTGGGCGTTCCTGCTACCACTCTCAAGTAAGGATCGATGTCTCCCCGCACTTGCAGGATTTTCATCTGCTCGTTGACAACCACACTGGGTGGGGCATATTGATTTAAAATCAGTTGGTCAGTTTCGTGTTGTAAATCAAAGCTATTCCTAAAATTGTCCTTCCCTTCGTGCCGTTCACGTACTTTAGCGAGGGGATAGGAACTCGGCGTAAACGAAAGATTGGGACGAGTCGCAGTCAACTTTTTGGCATAAATTTTAGACTTTTTATCCACTGAATTAAACAAGTAGGAAAATTCTCCGGTACTCTCAGAAGTGCCTAACAACAGAAAGCCCGTTGGGTTGAGACTGTAATGGAAAATCGGCATCACTTTTGTTTGCAATGACTCTCCAAAGTAGATCAGCACATTGCGACAGCTAACTAAATCGATATTGGAAAAAGGCGGGTCGCTGGTTAAGTCTTGTCGGGCAAATACACAAAGTTCGCGGACTGCCTTGCTGATTCTATAGCTACCTCCTACTTCGGCAATAAAGAAGCGAGTACGTCGCTCTTGTGAAACATCTACCATCTGGTTTTCTGAGTAGACTCCAGACCTCGCTTTCGTGATCGCCTGTTCGCCAATGTCTGTGGCAAAAATCTGGATCGGTGGCTGGATGGATCGATCGCCCAAAAACTCTAACAAGCAAATGACGATCGAATAAACTTCTTCACCTGTCGAACATCCCGCCACCCAAATCCGAATCGGAGTTTCGGCCGATTTATTTTGAATAATCGTGGGGAAAACCAGTTCTTTTAACTTTTCAAAGGCTTCGGGATCGCGGAAGAAACTGGTAACGTGGATCAGGATTTCTTCATACAGGGCTATGACTTCAGCCGAATTGTGTCGAAGATGTTGGACGTAATCATTCAAGGTTTCCAGCTTGTACAACTGCATCCGTCGCTGGATGCGTCGAGCGATCGAGGTGGGTTTGTAGTGGCTAAAATCAAGGCCTGTGCTCGATTTCAGCAGCCCAAAAATAGTTATCAGGGCATCTCTCCGTTCGGGCGATTCCTCAAGTTTTGTCAGAGGAAGCGGGCCAGTCAGAAGCGGACTGCGACTATACTTTGCCAGTTCCTCGGCAATTTTTTCCGGTGGCAGAATGAAATCGACATTGCCTGTCGCAACAGCGGTATTCGGCATACTATCGACTTGTGCTGTGTCTTGACATTGAGCAAAAGTCATGCCTCCGGCTGCTTTGATTGCCTTGAGTCCGAGTGAACCGTCTCCGTCTCCCCCGGATAATACTACGGCGATTGCTTTGTGCCCGCGATCGATCGCCAATGAGGTAAAAAACGCATCTCCCGGCATATATTTGCCATAAATCTTCTCGCGGGGTGATAGTTGCAACACGCCTTTACATAGCACCATCTTGGTGTTGGGCGGAATAACGTAGACTTGATTTGGCTCTACAGCTACGCCGTCTTTTACCTCATTAACAGGCATTTGCGTCTTTCTCGCGAGAATCTCGCTCAGCAGACTTTTGTGATTGGGATCTAAATGCTGAATCAGCACAAACGCCATACCAGTATCGCTCGGTAAATGGCTCAGTAACGCCATGAATGCTGCCAAACCTCCTGCTGAGGCGGCAATCCCAACAATGGGAAACGGGGCATCCGTTTCGGCTAATTGTTCGGAATCGAGGGCGGCTGGTGCGATCGATTCGGGTGTATTTTCTGGAGGTAATTGAGGAGAAGTCATGATGTGAAGTCCTTGACTTCAGTTATTTAGTAGAATACATAGCTGGCAAGCGTAAGGCTGATTAATTCGGACTATTTTTATCAAAGCCTACTTAATTTATCTGCATTATGAAGCTCCTTCAAGGATGAGCTACACTGTGGGAGCCATTATCTCAGGGCGCTCTAAAAACTCTATCTGCTGTTGGGGCGAGCACGACAAGAGGCTGGCAATAACCAAGTAGTATATGTGCTTTTGTACTTAGCTTTTTTCAGCGACAAGTGTAGGAGACAGCGGGATTACTGATTCCATATTAATTCTAGCAGTATAAGCGACTTGTGCGCCTTGTATTCCTTTTAAATCTTCTACTCGTTTTTGAATTTCGGAGACTCCAGCAGCTTTTAATGCTGTTAAAAATGCTTGGTCGCTGTAAACATCTTCGGAAAACGAAACTTCGTCACTTTTAGAAAGATTTTGAATGCGGGCGGCTTTGTTGACTGTAGAGCCAAAGTAGTCGATCGAATTATTAAGATTTACCAGCAAAGCCGTACCTCGGTGAAGGCCAATCCTGACTTGAATCCACTCTTGTGGTTGGCGAGTTGAGTTATACTCTCTCAAACAGGCTACAGCACCAGCGGCAGCCATAATTGCTTGTTCGTTGCTAATAAAGGAAGCCATGACGGCATCGCCGATGGTTTTAATAACTTTACCGCCAAATTTCTCGATCGACTCAAAGAAAATTTCAAAATGATCGCGCACAATATTGTAAGCTTTCGTATCTCCCAGTGTTTCGTACATTCTGGTAGAACCGGTAATATCAGTAAACATAATAGTAATTGCCCGAATCTTGACTCGCTCTCTTTCCGATATTACTTGATCGCCGAACAAACGCTTATAATCCGGGTGATGAAGCAGTTGCATTCCTGACAGCCGCAGGGGCAGTTGCTCTACTGTCAATTCATCGGGCAATTCATCTGAATGCAAAATCAGTCCCGACAAATTGTGTTCGGCATTAGTTAATTCTATCTTGACTTTTCCCGGACGCACGGCAAGCTCTTTTTTATCAAAATCTGGGCCGGCTAACTGGTGGAGTTTAATTTCTTGTATCTCTTCTGTTTCTTCGCCTTCAACCTTTAAAATCCCTTTAGCTAAAGTCAGGGGACAGCAGTAGCGGTATCGACCTTTTTCTAAGCTAACTATCTCTGATTCGGTGCAGTAGAGAGGTGTCACCAGTTGCAGTTTACTCTGGAGCACGGGAGGGGGAGCGCAGACGGGCCGCAGTTGCGGGTCTTCGATTTCTTTGTTGAGGGAAAAAGTAACTTCGACGCGATCGAGCAAATCAATTTTAAACTCGCGATCGCACATCGGGCAAAAAGACATTTCTGATGTGTCTGCCAAATCCTTAAATTCTTCTGTAATCATGTTGCAGTGGGGACAGTGAATATCCCAGTGCAAGTCAAAAGCACCGGCTTTTACTCCGTGCAGAAATTCGGAAGTAATTTTTTTAACATTCTTGACTGTATCGCCTGCTACGTAGTAAGGATTAATTCTCAATCTTTGCAAAATGTGGGAACCGGTTAACCAGTTTTCGATTTGGTCGATCGTTCCTTTGCTACAATTGGGACGTTTTTTGAGCTGTTCTAATTTTTCTTTTAATAGTTCGATGTTCATGATCCACTTGCCTGTGAGCGTCAGGGCAAGAAATTTATAATAATTTACTTGGATAATTTGCTCGTCTGGCTGGTTCTGCCGTGAGAATTATTTCTGATGAGTTTGCACCTGTGCCGATCTCTCTGACCTTTATAAATCTTAACAAATTAGCACCATGAAGGCCATGCCTATTTAGGCAGATTGATCGCGCTGTCACTTGTTTCAATTCAAAGTGCGATCGGTGCATCGGTCTACAGAAAGATATTAAATCTCGGTAATTAAGAATGGGGAATTGGCAATTGGCAATTGGGAATTGGGAATTGTCAACCACCGAGCAGCGACTAATGACTAATAACTAATAGCTAATTACTAATAACTAATGACTAATGACTAATAACTAATAACTAATTACTAATGACCAATGACTAACTAAAAAAAAAGAGGGAATTTTCCCTCTTTTAATCACACTAACTGCGATGTTATTCTTCCGTCGCAGGAGGGATTTCTTCCTCTACATCTAATACTGCTTCGGGTGCTGCTTCAGGTGCTGCTTCGGGTGCTGCTTCAGGTGCTGCTTCGGATGCTGCTTCGGATGCTGCTTCAGGTGCTACTTCCGGCAGATCCTCTTCCATTGCTGAGGGTACATCTTCGAGTATTTCGTCGGAGAGGTCATCAGCATCGATCGAGTCTACAGGAATGTCTATGCCTGCTTTAGCTTGCTTTTGAGCGAGCATTTTCTCCCGGAACTTAGCTGCCATTTCCTCAGCTTTTTCGTATACCAATTCGCGATTTTTGACCATCGCGCCCGGTTCCGGTTCCAACTGCTTGGTGGAGAGAGAAATCCGGCCCCTCTCGGCATCCAAGTCAATGATCATCACTTTCACTTCGTCGTTGACATTGAAAACGCTATGAGGCGTATCGATGTGATCGTGCGAAATTTCCGAGATGTGCAGCAAGCCGCTGACGCCGCCGATGTCGATAAAGGCACCGTAAGGCTTGATACCGCGTACTGTACCGATGACGACTTCCCCGACTTCGAGGCGGTTCATCTTGCGCTCAACTAAGGCGCGACGATGACTCAACACTAGGCGGTTGCGGTCTTCGTCTACCTCTAAGAATTTTAATGGTAATTCTTCAGCGACTAATTCTTCCTTCGGTTTGCGGGTACTTATATGAGAACCGGGAATAAAGCCTCGCAAGCCTTCTATTCTCACGAGTGCGCCGCCGCGGTTCGTGGCAAATACTTGCGATCGTACTGTGGCATCTTCTGCTTGCAGTTGTCGCACTCTTTCCCACGCCCGCATATATTCGATGCGCCGGATGGACAGGGTTAATTGTCCGTCTTCATTTTCATCGGTTAGAATGAAAAATTCTCTGGTTTCGTTTGATTGCAATACCTCTTCAGGGCTTTCCACTCGATTGATGGACATTTCCTGAATGGGAATGTACGCTGCTGTTTTAGCACCGATATCAATCAGAGCGCCCCTCGGTTCTATACTAAAAACTGTACCCGCTACTACATCGCCCGGGCTAAAGTGATAGTCATATTTATCAAGTAGGGCTGCAAAATCTTCGTGAGTAAAGCCGATGTCTTTGACTGTGGTTTTGAGATTGACCATGCGAATAGTTTCCTAGGATTTCTCTCCTTCATGTTTTTCGTTTGTGCCGGCAGATATTAGAGATTTTGGTGAAAAAGCGGTTAACTTTTTTCAAAATCTTTTACTAAAGTCAGTTTTTGCTAACTTTTGCCGCGTGCAACTGCACACCAGCGCTTGCCATTACTGTTACTCCATACTCTGTGTTAAAACGTTTAATCTTAACATTCCGAGTCAAGTAGACTATTTTGACACTCTCAGGTATAAATAAACTGAGATTCTTCATTCAACGAGCCGACTTGCTGGCGACAGGATTACTCCAGTCTAAGTAGAGGTCGGTTTCTCCAGAAGCGTAAATTTCGGTATGCCCTACCGTATTTAATTAGTCACCGATCTTTAGTTAGGTTTTGTTCAAATGCGAGCTTTCCTAAACTGCAACACCGTTAGGTGTGACTACGCACTCAACTAATCCAGTTAAGTTTTTACGTTGTCTAGTTATACTCTATTTTAGACCGATGACGATCATATCACACCCAGCACTATTACTGAGAAAAAAGAACACTCGCTCGAATGAGAGTCCCTTGAGTCGCTATTCCTCCCGGCCTTCCTCGCGACACGGTTTTCAATCTCCCAGAATATTTCTATAAATTAATTTAAGCGAGCTTAGCTGGGACTCGCGCAGGATGCTGGGCTTTCTCGATCGACTGCTTCGACATCCGGCAAATCTGCGTCAAAATTGGGTCTAGTTTCTGCATCTTCAGCTTCGTTGAGGGGATTCTGAAGGTGATTTAGGGTATCTACAAAATCTCGGATGCCTCGAAATTGCCGATATACCGAGGCAAAACGGACATAAGCGACTTCGCTGAGCGGCCGCAGGTGCAACAGCACCAGTTCCCCTATTTCTGAACTGGCGATTTCTCGGAGCGATCGACCTTGGAGTTGCGCTTCAATTTCTTCAGCCAGAGTTTCGAGATGCCCCGAAGACAAACCGGTTTTTTCGCAGGCCCGAATCAATCCCCTGACTAATTTTGACCTGTCAAAAGATTCGCGCTTGCCGTCCCGCTTGATCACCGTAATTGGCACAAATTCTATGCGTTCGTAAGTTGTGAAGCGGTGCTGGCAGCTCAAACACTCACGCCGCCGACGGATGCTTTGACCTGATTCGGCTGAACGCGATTCTAGAACGCGGCTATTTGTGTGTTGG
Source organism: Microcoleus sp. AT3-D2 (assembly GCF_036705715.1). Lineage (NCBI taxonomy): Bacteria > Bacillati > Cyanobacteriota > Cyanophyceae > Oscillatoriales > Microcoleaceae > Microcoleus > Microcoleus sp. AT3-D2. The sequence goes on from NZ_JAUBVE010000001.1 coordinate 366,942, forward strand.
CAGGAGGAACAGCGCATGATTGCTGATTTTAACAGGCATTGCCAGCAAATTGCCATTCATCTAACCGCCTGGGGTCTGATGAATGGCTGGACTAGAAAAATCACTTAACACACAGCGGTGAAATAGTCCCGCACCAAATTAGATCGCTATGATGCGGGCTAACCGCAGTCCGGTTCAAGATATTTTGGACTTGCTGGAGGCGTATAGCTAATTATTTGCCAATCCGGGGAGGTTCCCGAAAGGCGATCGCAAAAAATAGTACGCCTATAGCTAAAGCCAGAATCAAAATGTAAGCAACACTTTCCATGTTAAATTTTCCCTATCTTCCCTTGCCGTATTATTTCATCGTGAACAAACCTGACGGTCAACTGAGTACAGTTAGACCGCAGGCTTCTTTTTCCTTTTTTTCAAAGGCTTTTTATAGTGAGGTAGTTCCACCCCCACTTGCTAATATAGTATCAGAGTATTTCCCGATCATCAATGGGTGTAAAAGAACAATTGTCGGTTTCCGTACCTACACCCGACGAGCCTTTCATCCCAAGGAGTAATTTATTCGGGGTACTTCGCGCAGCGCTCTGATTAATCCCCTCTAAATATACCGAGGGACTTCCCGGCTGGTAGTTAATTACTGGTTTTATTATTAACCAAAAAAACCCGGTTTCTTGAAGAAACCGGGTTTTTTTACACCGGGAAAGTTTCCCGGCTAGCCAGAGGCTGGCGAAATTTAGAGAGGTTCTTCTCTTCTGGTGGTCACGTCGCCCAGTTTTTGGAACAAGCCCCACTCGACTTGTTCTTCGAGGTCAGCCTCAACTCCAGCAAACACGTCGCGGAAAATAGTCCGAGAACCGTGCCAGATATGGCCGAAGAAGAACAGCAAAGCAAAGCAAACGTGTCCGAAAGTGAACCAACCGCGAGTCGAAGTGCGGAAAACGCCGTCAGAATTCAAGGTTTCGCGATCGAATTCAAACACTTCACCTTTTTGAGCAGCGCGAGCAAACTTCTTAACATCTAGAGGATTATCAAAGGTTTGACCGTTAAGTTCGCCGCCGTATAAGCTGACGGTAACTCCGCTTTGTTCAAAGCTGTATTTTGATTCAGCACGGCGGAAGGGGATGTCAGCGCGAACGACCCCATCTTTGTCTGTCAAAATCACTGGGAAAGTTTCAAAGAAGTTGGGGAGGCGGCGAACCGACAATACCCGACCCTCGCTGTCAGTAAATACTGGATGGCCCAGCCAGCTTTTCGCAATACCGTCGCCATTGACCATCGCGCCGGCCCGGAACAAACCGCCTTTAGCAGGAGAGTTGCCCACGTAGTCGTAGAAAGCCAATTTTTCAGGAATTTGTTCGTAAGCTTCTTGGAAGCTAGCGCCACGGGCCAAGCTAGCTTGAGCTCTGCGATCGATTTCTTGTTGGAAATAGTTTCCGTCCCACTGATAGCGAGTCGGGCCAAAAAGTTCGATCGGAGTAGCAGCAGAACCGTACCACATCGTACCCGCAACCACAAAGGCTGCAAAGAACACGGCAGCGATACTGCTAGAAAGTACAGTTTCGATATTCCCCATCCGCAGGGCTTTGTAAAGACGTTCCGGCGGCCGCACTGTCAAGTGGAACAAACCGGCAATTACGCCGACTACGCCCGCTGCAATGTGGTGAGCCACGATGCCGCCCGGATTGAACGGATCGAAGCCTTCAGGGCCCCAAGAAGGCGCCACTGGCTGGACGTGACCGGTCAGACCGTAGGGGTCGGACACCCACATTCCTGGGCCAAAAAGTCCCGAAAGGTGAAATGCGCCGAAGCCGAAGCAGAGCAAGCCGGAGAGGAACAGGTGAATGCCAAACATTTTTGGCAAGTCGAGGGCTGGTTCACCGGTGCGAGAGTCTCTGAAAAGTTCTAAGTCCCAAAATACCCAGTGCCAGACTGCTGCTAAGAACAGCAGGCCCGAGAGGATAATGTGAGCGACGGCGACGCCTTCAAAGGACCAGAAGCCCGGATCGACGTTACCTTCGCCGGTGATGCTCCAACCGCCCCAAGAACCCGTAACTCCCAAGCGAGTCATGAAGGGCAACACGAACATCCCTTGACGCCACATTGGGTTCAGAACTGGGTCTGTGGGATCAAAAACTGCTAGTTCATAAAGGGCCATTGAGCCGGCCCAACCTGCCACGAGGGCAGTGTGCATTAAGTGTACAGAAATCAATCGGCCTGGGTCATTTAAGACGACTGTGTGTACGCGATACCAGGGTAGTCCCATTGACTGCGGTTCTCCAAGGTGTAAGTGATGATGTCTATTTTTACGGAAAAATCAGATTCTGAATCCCCAGCAGTTACCTGCAGGGTTTAAACTCTGCCTTTTGCCGCCTGCCATCTACCTTCAAAGGTGGAGGCATAAAAATGAAAGTTATTTAAAGAAGTGTATCGAGTGTTAGAACCGATTGCAATATGTTGAGCATTACATTAGTTGCGGGTTGCCCATTTCGCAGCGGGCGGCGATCGTCCCGAGGCGTTCGAGGACTTGCTCGGCATCGATCAGTCTGGTGAGGGTGACGTTGCCGATATTTTTGGCGGGATCGGCAGGATCGGGACGGACTGCTGGTTGGACTTCTACCATGAGTACGGCGTCTTCTACGCGGTAGAGCCACATTTTTTCGTTGCGATCGGAAAGACAGAGGTTGAGCTGTTGGATGTCCGGCGCCCGTCTCCAGGCGGCGTGACTCCACTCGCCGCCGACGCCCCAAACGCGCCCAACTTTCCAGCCGTCGGATAAGAAGAAGTATTTCACTTGTGTACGCTTGTTGAGATTTTTTTGTCTAACATAGCGCAAAACTGCAATTGTACGGAATTATTGAACTGCGAAGACGCGAAGGGTGCATATAAATATTGTTATTCGATCGACTATTGCCTATAATATGCTATGTAAGGCATAATTGACTCAAATTAAGATAGCAGATAGTAGATTTACCGGTCATTTGAATAAATTAATGGAGCCAGAAACAGATGACAATTAGCCTGAAAACTATTATGGAGAATTTGCCTCCCGAAGAACGAGCAATAGTCGAAAAGCGATCGGTTGAATTAATGGCTGAAGAAATGACCTTGCAAGACTTACGAAAAGCAAGGAAATTTACTCAGATTCGCATGGCTGAATTATTAAATATGCGTCAAGAAAATGTCTCGCGACTCGAACGCCGTGCGGATTTGTTGGTATCTACTTTGCAAAGTTATATCGCGGCAATGGGTGGGGAGTTGTCATTTGTCGTAGAATTTAAAGATCGACCCCCCGTAAAAATTACTGGATTAACATCGATGTTTGAAGAAAACAGCTACACTAATGGAGAGGAAGAGTTTTAATTAAGGAAACTAAAACCTAATTTTGCCAGATGTCTATTATTCAATCTAAAATCTAAAATCTAAAATCTAAAATCGAATGACCGCACAAACTCCAGTACAATTCCAAGACAGTTTCGACATCATCGTAGTTGGTGGCGGACACTCCGGCTGCGAAGCCGCCCTCGCCACTTCTCGCCTCGGCTGTCGCACCCTTCTCCTCACCCTCAACCTCGACAAAATTGCGTGGCAACCTTGTAATCCGGCTGTGGGCGGCCCAGCTAAAACCCAACTTACTAACGAAGTTGATGCGTTAGGCGGGGAAATTGGCAAAATGGCCGATCGCACTTACTTACAAAAGCGCGTCCTCAACGCATCGAGAGGCCCCGCAGTTTGGGCGCTGCGAGCACAAACTGACAAGCGGGAATATGCCGCTGTGATGAATAATATTGTTGAAAATCAACCCAATTTGACCATCCGCGAAGCGATGGTTACAGACTTAGTTTTGGGTAAAAACGAAGAAGTGATAGGCGTCGAAACATACTTCGGCGTCGCATTTGAATGCAAAGCAGTAATTCTCACCACAGGCACTTTTTTAGGTGGCACAATTTGGGTGGGCAATAAGTCGATGCCCGCCGGACGTGCAGGAGAATTTGCCGCCGTTGGCTTGACGGAAACTCTCAATCGTTTGGGCTTTGAAACTGGCAGGTTAAAGACAGGAACTCCGGCAAGAGTTGACAAACGTACTCTCGATTACACCCACCTCGAACCGCAACCGGGAGATGCAGAGGTTCGCTGGTTTAGTTTCGATCCAGAAGTTTGGGTGGAACGCGAACAAATGCCTTGTTATTTGACTCGGACTACGCCAGAGACTCATCAATTAATTAGAGACAATTTGCATCTTTCTCCAGTCTACGGCGGCTGGGTTGATGCGAAGGGGCCGCGCTATTGTCCGAGTATTGAAGATAAGATTGTGCGGTTTGCGGATAAGGAAAGTCACCAGATTTTTATTGAACCGGAAGGTAGAGATATTCCTGAACTTTATATCCAAGGTTTTTCTACTGGTTTACCGGAAAATTTGCAGTTGCAAATGTTGCGGACTCTTCCTGGTTTGGAAAAGTGCGAGATGATGCGCCCTGCTTATGCTGTGGAGTACGATTATTTGCCTGCTACTCAGTGCTTTCCAACGCTGATGACTAAGAAGATTGAAGGGCTGTTTTGCGCGGGTCAGGTTAACGGTACAACTGGATATGAGGAGGCGGCAGCACAGGGGATTGTGGCGGGTATTAATGCGGCTCGGTTTGCGAAAAATCAGGAGATGATTGTGTTTCCTCGCGAGCAAAGTTATATCGGCACTTTGATCGATGATTTGTGTACGAAGGATTTGCGGGAACCTTACCGGATGTTGACTTCGCGATCGGAATATCGGCTATTATTGCGATCGGACAATGCGGATCAACGCTTGACGCCGCTGGGACGGGAAATTGGTTTGATTGACGATCGCCGGTGGGAGTTGTTCGATCGCAAACAAGCTAATATTGTGGCAGAGAAGGAACGCTTGTACTCGACGCGGGTGAAAGAGCACGAGGAAGTAGGCAAGGCAATTTTTGCAGACACTCAACAAGCGATTAAAGGTTCAATTACTCTGGCTGATTTGTTGCGTCGTCCTGGTTTTCATTATCTGGACTTGGAACGCTACAATTTAGGCAATTCTAGTCTGAAGTTGGCTGAGAAAGATGGTGCAGAAATTGACATCAAATATTCCGGCTACCTGCAAAGACAGCAAAATCAAATCGATGACATTGCCAAACACGAACGCCGACAATTGCCTGCAGATTTGGATTACATGGCAATTACAACTCTCTCCAAAGAATCGCGGGAAAAGTTGGCTAAGGTAAAACCGCTGACGATTGGCCAAGCGGCCAGAATTGGTGGGGTAAATCCGGCTGATGTTAATGCTTTGTTGATTTTTCTGGAAGTGCGAAACCGTAAGCAGCCAGCGGGTGTAGGTAAATAAGCTAAACTAGAGGTGTCTCAAGGCTGCCTTCAATTTTATGAAATAGCAGGATAAAAAAGTGTGACTATTGTGAAACCACTATTTTGTTCGGCTGCTTTCATATTGAGGGATATACAGCGTATTCCAGGTTTATGAAGTAAACCCTAATGCAACAAACAAGAAAAACTGGCAGAATGTCAACTCTAATTGATGAAATTCTGCCAGTATCTTTTAGATATTTATCAATCCTCGAACCAAGTCTGAATTTCGCAAATATTCCGCATAATCAGCGTTTATCGGTGGTTCAAACCTCCCCGAAATCCCCACCAGTGTTGCCACCCTCAAAGCCTTAAAAGAACAGCGAGATGCCTTGCTATACGCTTATATACGCGCTCACTGGTGGTACTGGGGAATAGAGCGGAATGTGGTATTGGGCGATCGCACAATCGGCTAAATAGTCATTCCCCAAGGAAGATAACAAAAGTGGTAGAGTCGGAGAGAGGGAGAATTAGGAAAATCTTCCTTTATTCTCCTGACTACTGACTACTGACTACTGACTACTGACTACTGACTAATGTGCCCAGAGAATCACGCCAGCTTCATAAGGACTGCTGAGATTATCGTGCTTCGGCAAAACCCGCAACGACAAACCTTGCAAACCACTAGAAGTATAAGTAATGTCAGCCGTATAAAGGCTAGCATTCTGAGAATCTTCTCCCAAATACTCCATCACCACCGGCACGCCACCAATAATATCGCCGTTAGCATCAACGGAGCCTTGATAAAGTTCAACTTGCACGTCTGCAGGTGTCAATCCCATCAGATTAATCCGAGATTTAACAGAGATCGACTGATTGACCTTAACTTCCTTATCCTGGGAAATATCAACAGCCTCAATCTTAATATCCTTCCACTTCGCCAGAACGTGCTTCTTCCAGTGAGACAACTCCTTGGCTGGAGCACAATTATCCGAAGTCATCGTGAAGAATCGATCGCTCACCGGGAAATAAGCCCGCCGCGCGTAATCTTTCACCATCCGAGCAGTATTGAAGAAAGGACAGTTTAAGCGAATCGAATCCTTCATTTTCTCCGTCCAACCGCGAGGAATTCCATCAGCATCCCGGTTGTAAAACAGCGGTACAACTTCCTTCTCCATCAAGTCGTACAAAGCATTAGCCTCGACCTCATCCTGATACTTAGTATCTTCGTAAAACTCCCCATGTCCGATCGGCCAACCGGTGCGAACATAATCAGCTTCATCCCACCATCCGTCGAGAATGCTGAGATTCGGTAAACCATTCATCGAAGCTTTCATCCCCGAAGTCCCGGAAGCCTCACGCGGGCGGCGTGGCGTATTCAGCCACACATCGCAGCCCGACACCATCATCCGAGCGACGTTAATGTCGTAGTTCGGCAAAAAGACCATCGAGCTCATCGTGTCGTGCTCGCGGATGAAGTGAACGATATCCCGAATCAATTCCTTACCCGGAATATCCATCGGGTGAGCCTTCCCAGCAATCACAAACTGCACCGGGCGATTGCTGTCCCGCATGATCCGCATAATTCGATCGACATCGCGCAAAAACAGCGTCGCCCGCTTGTAAGTAGCAAAGCGGCGTGCAAACCCGATCGTCAGCACCTTCGGATTGAGAGCCTCCCGCGCGTGTTCGATTTCCGTTTGGGCCGCACCGCGCTCACGCAAAGTCTTTTGCAGCCACTCCCGTGCGAACACTACCAACTCGGATCGACAACGTTCGTGATTTCGCCACAGTTCCTCATCAGGAATCGATGACATCCGATCCCAGAGTCGATCGTCCTTGCGAGTCATTTCCCACTCCGGGCCGAGGTATCGATCGTACAACTCCTGAGTAGACTTCGCCACACAACTGCGAGCGTGCACCCCGTTGGTAATCGAAGTAATCGGTACTTCTTCCTGCGGCAAACCCGGCCACAAACCCTGAAACATCGGGCGCGACACCACACCGTGCAAAGCCGCCACCCCGTTGACAAAACTCGACATTTTAATTGCCAAAATTGCCATATTCAGAGGTGCGGACAAATCGCCAGTATTCTCCCGGCCCAATCCTAAAAACTCATCTTGCGACAAGCCAAATATCTTGGGATAGTGACTCAGATAGTGCATCACCATATCCGGCTCGAACAAGTCAAACCCAGCAGGCACCGGCGTGTGAGTCGTAAACATACTGCTCGAAACCACCACCTGTTCCGCTTCTACGAAACTCAGGTGATATTCCTCCATCAGCATCCGAATGCGTTCCAAAGCCATGAAAGCCGCGTGGCCTTCATTCATGTGATAAGCCGTAACTGTCAGCCCCAATGCCTTGAGCATTTTCACGCCGCCGATGCCCAGCATGATTTCTTGGTGCATCCGCAGAGTTTTATCACCGCCATAAAGTTGGTCGGTAATATCTTGGTCGTAGCGGCTGTTAGGTTCAATATTTGTATCCATTAGGTACAAAGGAACCGTTCCCACTTGTACTCGCCAAATCCGGGCATACACCTTGCGGCCGGGATAGTCCACCTCAATCCGCAATTCCGAACCGTCGGGATTGCGTTCTGGGTGCAGCGGCATATTGTAGAAATCATTGAGCGGATAGCGTTCTTGCTGCCAGCCGTCGGCGTTGAGATACTGCGAAAAATAACCTTCTTGGTAGAGTAGGCCGACACCGACTAAGGGCAAGCCCAAATCGCTAGCTGATTTGAGGTGGTCGCCTGCGAGCACGCCCAAGCCGCCCGAATAGATCGGTAGGGCTTTAACTAAGCCGAATTCCATCGAAAAGTAAGCGTAGCATTCTTGCTGCTCGGTGCCGCGCTGTTTGCGGTACCAGGCGCGATTTTTGAGATAATCGTCTAACTGCTGGGCTGCTCGGTTCATTTGGGCAATGAAGCCTTCGTCTTCTGCCATTTCTTGCAGCCGCTCTTGAGATATGGTTCCGAGCATCAGCACCGGGTTTTGGTTGCTGGAGTCCCACAGGTCTCGATCGAGGCGACGGAAAAGGTCTTTGGTATCGACGTTCCAGTCCCAGTGCAAGTTGTAGGCAAGCTTGCGTAGGGGTTCGAGAATTGTCGGTAGCGACGGGGAAACGTTAAATGTACGAATTGGCTGCATAGACAAAGCCTTTATGTTGGGGTAGCGATATTTTCCTCTGTCTTTAGGTACAAGTCCGTTATTCTGCACACTATTTTAAGTTTTAACCAGTTCATGCACGATGCCATCAAGCAGACGAAACGGAAGCGCAGGTCGTTCGATGTGAGCGAACTGGCCGTTTTCGGCTGCGATAACTGTCGCAAGAAGGCCTCGCCACCAGACCATCACGACTGGACGGCGATCTGTCTTGAGTGCGGCAACGAGTTTTCCTACAGTGGCTGCTCGTGCGACGGCTGCGGCGGCGGGACGTATGCGGGTTTCGGCGGTGGTCGCACGACTTTTTACGTGTAACTTCGCAGGACTTGCACGCAGCGTTACAACCGCACGCAGTCGTAAGTCGCGACCCAATTAAGCAATTTTCACTTGTTGCAACTGAGAATTTAGCAATAGCTTCCTAGCATCACCAGCCGACAGGGCAGGGCTGAAATAGTAACCCTGAATTTCTTGACAGTGGAGTTCGCGCAAACACTCCAACTGCTCTTTAGTTTCTACTCCTTCGGCTACCACGCTCAAGTTCAAATCTCGCCCCAGCGTCGCTACAGCCTTGGCGATCGCGCGTTCGCACGGATCAGTCGTCAGTCCGCTGACAAAGGATTTATCTATTTTTAAGATATTCAAGGGAAACTTTTTGAGATAATTTAGAGAACAATAACCCGTGCCGAAATCGTCCAGCGCAATTTGCACTCCCATATTCTGCAACTCCCTGAGAACTTTTGTGGTATAATCCACATCTTGCATGGCTGTAGTCTCAGTAATTTCTAACTCTAAATACTTGGGTGCTAAACCGCTTTTTTCCAAGCACTTCGCTACCATTTCTAATAAATTAAATTGCTGGAACTGCCGAGCCGAAACGTTGACTGCTACCCGCAAATCTGGCTGCAAAGCATCCTGCCAAGCTTTATTTTGAGTGCAGGCTGTTTGCAGCACCCATTCCCCAATAGGTACAATGAGTCCGTTCTCTTCGGCGATCGGAATAAATGTAGCGGGAGTAACTAAACCTAATTGTGGATGTTGCCAGCGTAGCAGGGCTTCCATACCCTGAATTTTCCAAGTAGCGATGTTGACTTTTGGTTGGTAAAAAACCTCAAATTCTCCCTGTTCTAAAGCCTCGTGCAGCCTGTGTTCTATAGTTAGTAACTGGCTGCCTTGGGGATTAATTGTTGAAGTATATAACTGATAGTTATTTCTTCCCATTTCTTTAGCGCGGTACAAGGCGGCATCGGCATTTTTGACTAAAGTTTCGGCATCTTCGCCGTCGTTTGGATAAAGGGCAATGCCGATGCTGCTGCTAACATGAAACGGTTGTCCTTCTAGTTTAAATGCTGGCTTTAAATTGTTGAGTATTCTTTGAGCTGTTTTAACTGCATCTTCTAAGCAATTGATATCGGGAAGCAGTATTGTAAATTCGTCGCCTCCCCAGCGGGCAACAGTGTCAGTCGATCGCAAAGTGTCGCTGATGCGTCCGGCAAAACCTTCTAACAGGCGATCGCCCGCAGCGTGACCTAGTGTATCATTAATCTTTTTGAACCTGTCCAAGTCTAAAAACATCACAGCTAGCATTTTTTTGGTTTGTTTAGCTTGTTTTAAGGAAGCCAGCAGCCGCTCGTTAAAAAGTATCCGGTTCGGTAAACCGGTGAGTTGGTCATAAACAGCTTGATAGCGAATAATTTCTTCAGCTTGCTTGCGCTGAGTGATGTCCATCATCGTGCCGATCGCCCTTACTGCTTTGCCACTTTCATTACGGATGATATAGCCGCGATCTAGTACAAAAACATATCCCCCGTCTGCACGGTGAAAGCTGTATTCTTCCGACCAATATTGAGCGTCTGAGTTCATTGTTTCGTTGAAGCTTAACATCACTCTTTCCCGTTCTTCGGGATGAATATTTAGCCACCACGATTCTACTTCTATCGTCTGATTTTCGTTGAGTTTGTATCCAAAAACTTTTTCAAATTCTTCACTCAACCAATACTCATTTTTTGATAAATCAAAATCCCATACGGCATCATTTGTCGCCCGCGTCAGCAGGTGAAAGCGTTCTTCGCTTTTGCGTAGTTTTTCTTCGGATTGCACCCGTTCCGTTACATCCCGAAAGCTGAATACTCGACCAGTAATTTTGCCTCCCGTGCGCTGGGGCAACGAGTAGCGCTCGAAGATTCTGCCATCTGTCAACTCGATGATATCGTAACTTTCTGCGGTCGGGCGATCGGACAATTCTTTAGTACGGTTGAGAAATATTTCCGGGTATTTTAACAGGTTGATTCCAAACGCCAAAATTTGGTTGTTATCTCTCGAATCCAGCAGGAAATCCGGCAACTGCCACATTTCGGCAAATTTGCGATTAAAGGTGAGCACTGTGCCTCCACTGTCAACCGCCAGAATACCGTCAGCAGTAGATTCAATGGTTGCTTGAAGCAACGAAAGAGATGTTTCTAGTTCTAACTCTGCTAATTTGCGATCGCTGATGTCAAATGCTGTGATTAATATTGAGGCTTTTTTTTCAAATTTGATAATATCTACAGTTGCTTCAATCCAGCGCATTTCTCCTGTTTTCGTGACTATTACTAATTCATATTTAGAGCCTGCATTTGAGCGCGCATGGCTGGATTTACCCCATTTTTTAACTATTTCTATAAAATCTAGATGAATTAAGTCGTATAAATCCAATGCTAGTAATTCTTCGCGAGTATATCCTGTCAGAGCTTCTGTCTGAGCATTGACATAACGGAACTGTCTGCGGTGATAGATAAATGCCACAGCATTCACAGTTTCTATCAGTTGGCGAAACTTTTTTTCACTGCGTCGCAAATTTCTTTCAACCCGCTTGCTATCGGTAATATCTTCTGCTATATATAACTTGCCGCTGACCTTGCCTTGACCGTCGCGAATAATTGAAATAGAAAGCAGTACAATTATTTTTTTTCGGTGTTTAGAAAGGTAGACTTTTTCGACGTTGCGGACAGAACCTTCGGCTGTTAAGCTTGCTAACTCTAACTCCTGTGCCGGTGATTCACTTTTCTTAAAAAGTCCGGCTATTGGTTTGCCTAACAACTCTTTTTTAGAGTATCCCAGAAGTTGACAGGTAGCTTGGTTTAACGAAAGGATATGGCCGCCCGGGGTGGTCGCAATTATCGAGACGTTCATTTCCTCGCAAATATCCAGGACATATTCGGCAGTTTGCTGCAAATCTTGGGTCATTTGGGCAATAGTATGCCAGATATCCAGTTCTTTTTTTGGATACAACACTTTTTCTCCTTTTGGTAGCTTGTCATTATCTGTTTCAGACTTCGTCTTAATTAACCTCATAGTCTGGGATAATATATTTACTGTTTTACCCCTAATCAATAATGAGGTTAATAAAAAAATAAAACCCAGATAATTACCGATTATCTTTAAACTAAAATTAGGTTTTTTTATCTGACTTTCCTGAGATTGTATATAATTGTAAGTCGGTAATTCTACTGGCTCAATTAGGGATAATTTATCCAAAAACAATGTGGCGGTTGCAAAAGTAAGGGGGCGAGATGCTGAGCGCAAATAACTATGTTTCTGAGACCGAACCAAAATCCATTCTACAAGGAGAGTGCCATGCCCATCTCCTAGACTTGTCGGTAAGATTTTTGGATTTATGCCACATTCCACACCAAAAATAGCAACCGCGAAATATCCCAATATTAATTGAAAAATTATTTTCATTTGCTTTATTTCCTAATTTTAAATGTTTTTTTAGCAATCATAAATCTCAAAAAGTTTAGCAGAACTTTCTCTACCATAGGAAAACCCAGCCATCCGGAATTTATGTGGATTTGTAAATTAAATTTTACCAACAATAATAATTTAGCTTTATAACTAATTACAATTTTAATCTTAATCTAAAATATGTCATCAGCCATTGTGCCACAAATTATCCGCCATTCTGCCTAGACACCGGGTGGGAGCGCTAAAATTAGATAATTCCCGCAAGGAGGCGATCGGGACTTGTTAGAAAAATAAACAATTAGCTTAAAATCTATGCAGAGGTCCACTAATTGAACCCATGAGTCAGACCATCCCAGAACTCCAAAAAGAAGTCCGCGCACTGCAAGCAGAAGTTGCCACCCTGCAAGAGGCGCGGGAAAAACTTGCCGTACAGCGCTCAGAGTGCCGAGTGGCAGTCAGTTTCCCCAAAAATAATACTCCTGAAGCCATTGCCGATTTCCACAAGCAAACTGCTGCTTTTGGGGAGCAGTGGTTACAGCAAATCCAGGAAATTGACCGAGAGACTAAAAATATTGAAAAGCAACTGCAACAAAAACAGTCTTTACTCAATTACAAGCAAGGTGAAGTAGAAAAAATGCTGGCAGGAGAGCACTGGCAAGAAGTGGAAAACCACGTTCAAACCGGGGAAAAACGCTTGCAAGCACAAGCTCGTAGAATCAATCAAGCAGCAGCGCAGCTAGAGGCAGAAATCCAAGCTTTGAAAGCACTGTATGACCAACTAAACCCGAGTTATTCCGAGTGGTTTCAACAACCAACTCAAATAGTTGAATTTTCTGCAAGAACTATTCCTTATGCTTTTCCCAGTAGCAGTGGCTTAATCTTGGATAATAAGGAGATTGAGTGGGAAAAAAAGTAGTTTTGACTTGTAAACTTTAAAGGTAAATTAGTGATTTGAATGTCGCCGTCGAACGCTCCAATAAGCAATACAGATTCGACGGCAACATCCCAAGACTTTTACCTGCTTGTTTAAATCAAAAAGACAAAACTGCCTCTGGCACAGCTAATTTTAATATTTTTGAGTTTCATTTTTTGAAACAGGTTTATTTGTAACTCTGGTGTCAACCTAAAATCTAAAATATAACAGTTCTGGACGCATCAACCGGGTTTGACGAAAAGACTTTGTTGCAGCCCTCGCTTCTGCTAAAACACCCGGTTGATGAGAGCGAGGAGTGCGTAAGCTCTGTCTAAAATCTCACATAGACTTACTGATGAAACAATTGATTTGGATAGCGCTATTTATTCTAGTTGCGGTGGTGGCTGTGGGTTGGCATTCTGACTCGTGGCAGCGGTTGTCGGCTGTACCCGAAGTTGGGATCGATCGCAATATCCACACTTCCCAAAACCCGTCTCCCTTAACGCTTCCGGCTGAAAAAAATACTTTTTTTCAGTCGCAAATTGACCCGTTCAGGCTGTGGAAACACGTCGAGACTTTAGCAGGAGAACGCGATGGAGAACGATCTCGCTCTTTTACTAGAGACTACATTTCCCAGCAATTGCAAACATTAGGATTTTCCGCAGATTTGCAGCCATTTGATCGCGGAATTAACGTCTTCGCTGAGAGAAAAGGCACTGACTCAAACGCCGGGGCAATTTTAGTGGCAGCACACTACGATACTGTACCAAACTCCCCAGGCGCTGACGACAATGCGACGGGAGTTGCAGTAGTTTTAGAAGTAGCAAGATTGCTGGGTTCTCGTCCCACGCCTCGGACATTGCAAGTAGCTTTTTTCGACAGGGAAGAACTCGGACTTTTAGGCAGTTTAGCATTTACAGGTAGCGAGGCGCGGTTAAAAAATTTGCAGGGAGCGATCGTCCTGGATATGGTAGGTTATGCCTGCCGCACGCCCGGATGCCAGCAATATCCCGAAGGATTGACAGCGCAACCTTTTCTAGAAGCATCGGGGGTAAAATCTCCCGACAAAGGCGAGTTTATCGCTGTGATTGGGGATGCGGAACATCCGCTGTTGTTGAAAAGTTTTGCGGAGTCTGGAAAAGCCGATTTGCCGCCGGTGGTGGCGCTGCCGGTTCCCCTGAAAGGGTTGCTGACTCCCGATGTTTTACGCAGCGACCACGCGCCTTTCTGGTATAAAGGAATTGGTGCTGTGTTGGTGACGGATACTGCAAATTTGCGATCGCCCCACTATCACCAATCTAGCGATACATTAGCAACTATCGATCGACCTTTTTTCGCCGGTTCTGCTCAAATTGTTGTTAATGCCACGGCTAAATTATTGGAATTAGGTAATTAGTAATTGGTAATTCTACTCGTTACCAGGCAGAGCCTGGTAACGCAGATCGGGAGGCTCAGCCTCCAAATTTCCCACGCCAAGCAAGCGAGGCAGAGCCTCTGGAAATCGGTTCCTAGGCAGATCCTAGGAACTAGGTAAATAACTAATAAGTAATAACTAATAAGTAATAACGAATAACCAATAACAAATGATTAACAAAGAAAGTCTGCAACGGCATTTATTGCAACTAGATAATCGAGGCTACAAAGCCTACAAAGACATTCAAGGTAACTACGACTTTTCTGAATTCACATTAATTATTGATTACGTGCAGGGAGATCCGTTTGCTTCTCCCAGTAAATTTAGAGTCAGAGTTCCCCCCAACATTGCTCAAATTCCCCGTCAACTTTTCAACTCTCGCAGTCGAGAAATAGCCCTCAGAGATTACCTAACTCGCCAATTTGACCGAGCAGCACACAGCATCAGCAGCAAACGCGGCACTGGCAAAAGTGGTTTGATTGCAGTGACTGGCTTGGGACAAGAAGTTTTAGAGCGAACTTCCGCATTTATCATTTCCTCAAATACATCCGATATCGAAAATTTAGGAGGAGTTGAACTGCGATTTGCCGTCGGACTCCCAGCAGGCGGACGCAGTATCTTAGGGCTACAAGCTGCTGAAATGCTGTGCGAAGATATCCCGCAAATTGTCAGTCAATCTCTGAAGTATGCTAACTTAAATGCTGCTGAATGTCGCCGTCACGTTGAAACTGTAGAAGATGCTGACTGGCTGCGGCAGCAGTTAGCTCAAAACGGATTAGTTGCGTTTGTTGCTGACGGTTCTATTTTACCCCGTCGCAGCGGTGTTGACAACCGTCCTTTGTTAAATAATGCTGTGGCTTTTCAGTCCCCGCCGTCGTTAAAAGTTGAATTTAATTGTCCGAATCGCGGTTTGATTTCCGGTATGGGTATTCCCGCTGGCATTACTTTGATTGTTGGGGGTGGCTATCACGGCAAATCAACTTTACTCAGGGCGATCGAGTTGGGAGTTTACAACCGAATTCCGGGAGATGGTCGGGAACTTGTGGTAACTGATCCGGCGGCGGTTAAAATTAGAGCGGAAGATGGCAGAAGTGTTGCGGGAGTTGATATTTCGCCTTTTATTAACCACTTGCCACAAGGTAGAGATACTGCACAATTTTATACAGAAAATGCGAGCGGTAGCACGTCGCAAGCTGCTAATATTATTGAGGCTTTGGAAGTGGGAAGAAGGAAGAAGGAAGAAGGAAAAGGGAAGAAAGAAGAAGCTCACTCTTTTGTTTTAGAGACGGAATTAGTCGCTATTTCAGAAGGGGATTTAGTGCCTGTTTTATTGGTGGATGAGGATACGGCGGCGACGAATTTCATGATTCGCGATCGCCGAATGCAGGAACTCATCGCTAAGGATAAGGAACCGATTACGCCGTTTATTGATAAAGTTAAACTGTTGTACGCAGATTGCGGCGTATCGACTATTTTAGTCATGGGGGGAAGCGGCGATTATTTTGATGTGGCAGATACTGTGATTGCACTGGAAAATTTTCAAGCAAATAACGTGACTAAAAAAGCTAAAGAAATTGCTAAGAATTACTCGATTACTCGCGCTGATGAAGGGGGAGAAAATTTTGGTGAGATCACTCAAAGAGTGCCGATTCCTGCTAGTTTAGATCCGAGTCGGGGACGGCGAGATGTGCGGGTGAAGGTGCGGGATGTTGATGAATTGGCTTTCGGAACTGAGGAGATTGATTTGGGTGCTGTTGAGCAAATTGTGGACAGCGGACAGTTAAGGGCGATCGCAGCAGCAATGGTTTATGCTAAGCAGCAATACATGGACGGGAAACGCACTTTGTCGGAAATCATAGATTTGGTGATGGCAAATATTGACGCGCAGGGGATGGATATTTTATCGCCTTTTCCTGAAGGGGATTTTGCGATGTTTCGGCGGTTTGAATTGGCGGCGGCAATTAATAGGCTTCGCAGTTTGTCAGTTGTTGCTAAGTAGACTTGCTTAATATAAGTGTATTGTTGTCCTACTTTTGATATGCTGAAAAAAATGAGTGCAAAAACCGCGATTGAAGTATGACAGGCAATATAGGACAACTGACTGCTTTAAGCGATCGACCTTATATAGTATTAAGCAATCAAGGGGAGGTTTTACAGTTAGAGTTAAAACAGCAGCAGCACGTATTGGGGCGCGATCGCACTCGTGCTGATTTAGTCATTCCCGAACCCTGGCGCGCAGTTTCGGGCGTTCACGCTGTTTTGCGCCAAATTGGGGATAATTACTGGATTTACGACGGTGACGGGCAGCGGCCGAGCACTAATGGCTTATTTGTCGATCGCACTCGCATCACTCCCAATGACGGTTATTGTCTGAAAAACGGCACAGAAATTAAAATCGGTCTCGATCCTCAAAATCAAGTTTTGCTGAGTTATTTTAATCCGCTGGCGAATCAGGTTGCTGTCCCTAGCAAGCAGTCAATTCTTCTTAAGAATCGGTCGGTTTTGTTGGGCCGCGATCCAAACGCTTCGCTGCAATTAGATGCGCCGCTTGTTTCTAGACGCCACGCCACAATCGACCAAGACAGTCGCGGTAATTATATTTTGCGAGACCACAGCGTTAACGGGGTTTTTGTTAACGGTCAGCGAGTGACAAATTCTGTACAGTTGTCCGAGGGAGATGCAATTCGGATCGGCCCGTTTACTCTAACTTACCGCAGCGGTGAGTTGCAGATGCAAGACTCGGGCCATCAAATTCGTTTGGATGCTGACAGTCTGGTGATTCCGAAGCGTTTGGATAACATCACTTTGGCGATCGAACCGGGGCAGTTTGTGGCTTTAGTCGGCGGTAGCGGCGCTGGCAAATCTACTTTAATGCGGACGCTTTTAGGTATCGAAAAAACTACTAACGGCGC
The DNA here is from genome assembly GCF_036705715.1 of Microcoleus sp. AT3-D2. Taxonomy (NCBI): domain Bacteria; kingdom Bacillati; phylum Cyanobacteriota; class Cyanophyceae; order Oscillatoriales; family Microcoleaceae; genus Microcoleus; species Microcoleus sp. AT3-D2. Next base: position 384,372 of record NZ_JAUBVE010000001.1, read on the forward strand.
TGTGTTTCTCAACGGTGACAACCTGCGCCAAAACTTCAATATTTACCGCAATCAAATCGGTTACGTGCCTCAAGATGATATTGTACACGCAGATTTGACAGTAGAAGAAGTCTTGAGTTATGCAGCTAAATTGCGCTTACCTCCCGATACAGATGTCAAGCAGGTAGTCGCAAAAACTTTAGAAGATATTGAAATGACTCACCGTCGCAAGGCTTTGGTAAAACAGCTTAGCGGCGGACAGCGGAAGCGGGTCAGCATCGGAGTTGAACTGTTAGCAGACCCGAAACTTTTCTTTTTAGACGAACCGACTTCAGGACTCGATCCGGGTTTGGATAAGAAGATGATGCAACTGCTGCGAAAGTTGGCAAATCAAGGCCGGACGGTGATTCTGGTGACTCACGCGACGGCAAATATCACGATGTGCGATCGTATTGTTTTTATGGGTCGCGGCGGACGCCTTTGTTACTTCGGGCCACCTAGGGAAGCGCTCGATTTTTTCGATGTCAAAACAAGCGATTTTGCAGACATTTACAACGAATTAGAAACAGGAGAAACCAACGTTCAAAGCTGGGCAGAAAAGTTTAACAAATCTCCCTACTATCAGCGCTATATTGTCAACCACTTCAGCAGAGGCAAGGCTAATGCAAAAATACCTTCTGCACCTTCTGTACCCAAATCTCAATCTTTTGTAAAACAACTTATTCTGCTCGCCCAGCGTTATTTTCAGCTTATTTCCCGCGACTTAGTTAACTTGAGTTTAGCTCTTTTAACGGCTCCGATAGGCATTAGTTTACTGCGGCTAGCCGTCAGAGATAAAGACCCATTAATTGGCGCACCGGAGGCAACTTCAGCACCTTTAGCGCTCAGAGTTTTATTTGTATTTACCTGTGCGGCGATTTGGGTGGGACTGGCAACTTCTCTGCAAGAAATTGTTAAAGAATCTGCTATTTATTTGCGCGAACGTTTGGTCAATTTAGGATTGTTTGCTTATTTAGGTTCAAAATTTTTTATCCTTTCTGGTTTGGCAGTATTGCAAACACTGTTAATGGTAGGAATTATTCTGATTGCTTTTAAATCCCCCGAACCGAGTTTTATTTCCTGGTCAGTGGGAGCAACTATTACCACATTCCTAACTTTAATGAGCTGCATAAGCCTGGGATTAGTCGTTTCCGCGATTGTTAAAAATAGCTCTCAAGCTAATAGCGCTTTGCCTCTATTATTGCTGCCTCAGATTATTTTTTCGGGAGTTTTGTTTAAGATGGAAGGTGCGGCGAGCACATTTTCTTGGCTGATGTTAAGCCGCTGGTCTGTGGGTGCTTACGGCTCTTTAGTTAATGTGAATGGGATGGTTCCCGCACCTACTACATTACCGGACGGCAGCATACTTCCTCAGCCGTTTGAGCCTACTCCTGTTTACGATCCAACCTGGGAAAATTTGGGTTTAAACTGGGGTATTTTGTGCGTGCATATTTTTGTTTATTTGATATTGACTTTGTGGTTGCAGAAGCGGAAAGATATTTTATAATTAAAATTACCCACTTTTAACTCACAGTTCCTTATCAAATCATATTATTGGAGATATAAATGTTAGTTAAAATCAACGCAGTCGTAGAAATTGCTACATCACCTGAAGTAGTCTTTAATTTTGTTACATCCCTGTCAAATCTGCCAAAAGTCTTTTGCGGGTATGGCCCAATTCCAGCAATTATTAAAGCTGAGATGGCAGATGGTGGAGAGATGCGTGAAGGCGGCGTGCGGCGGATAGAAAATTCCGACTCTTCGGTGATTGATGAAGAAATCATTACTTTCAAAAAGCCAGAAAGACAAACCTACCGACTGGTTAGAGGGTTTAAGTTTCCGATTTATCTACTCATTGAGTCTGGTGGCGGGGATTGGAATTTCACTGCTACAGCAAAGGGAACTCGGATTGATTGGGAGTTTTATTTTATGTTGACTTCTCCGGTATTCTATCCCCTTGGGTTGTTGCTAGTTCAGGTTTTTATGCAAAAAGCTATGCAGCAGTGTTTAGATAAAATTCAAGCATATTTGGCTAAGCCAAGCGAATAGATTGTATGAATTATTGGCTAATGAAGTCTGAACCAGATGTTTATAGTATTGCGGACTTGAAGGGCGATCGCACTTCGATTTGGGATGGCGTTCGCAACTATCAAGCGCGCAATTTTATGCGAGAAATGAGTCGGGGAGATTTAGTATTTTTTTACCATTCTAATACTAAAATACCGGGAATTGTCGGCTTAGTGCGCGTCGTTGAAACTGGAATTGCTGATCCGAGTCAGTTCGATATGAATAGCGAATATTATGATCCTAAATCGCCGTTTGATGCTCCTCGCTGGCAAACTGTGAGAGTTGAGTTTGTTGAGGAATTTGCTAAGTTAATATCTTTGGATGAACTGAAACAAAAGTTTAGTGCTGATGAGATTTGGGTGGTAAGGAAAGGCAATCGGTTATCGGTGATGCCGGTATCTGAAGTTGCTGCTGAGAAGATTTTGAAGATGAGATAAGGAATGAAAAATAAATAAATTAATGCATTACTCAGGGGTGCATCTCACTTTGGCGAATGTGTCAAAAAAGAGTTAAAATGAAAAAGCTAGTAAAATCGTTAAATAAATATGA
>NZ_JAUBVE010000058.1:0-47197 GCF_036705715.1 Microcoleus sp. AT3-D2
GTAGAATTGCCCACGGCTGTAGCTTGTGCCTCTTCCAAAGAAGCATAACTGCCGCCTGTGAAAATCACTAACTCTTGACCAGTAATGTCAGGATTTGAACCGCTAACACCGTCAAAGTTAGTCGTAGTCAAATTGCCGAAAGCGCTCGCGCTAAACTCGAATTTGTCCACCCCAACAGTAAAGTCGGAAATTTTATCGCCGCCTTCTTTAGTTGTCCTGTAAACAAACAGATCCGCACCACTGCCACCGCTTATGACATCCAAACCGAGGCCGCCGGTGATGGTATCGTTGCCGTCGCCACCGAGGATGGTATCGTTAAAATTGCTGCCGACAATGTTGTCATCGCCTGCTAAACCATCGAAATTGACTGCAGCCGGATAAGTGCCGAAATTCACATTGTCAGCACCAGCAGTACCGACAGGAACATTTAGTGGCTCGCCGATGAAGACAAAGTTACTGACTTGCAGGCGAATGTTGACTGAGAAACTGGTCACAATTTCAAAGCGCCCCGCAACATTAAATACCAGTACAGCACGGCCGGTCTCGGCATCTATAAACTGACAGAAAGTAGGCGCGTCTAAGTTGCCACCCAAAGCTACAAACCGCGCTTGCAAACTGGTGATGCTGTTAACGGTGATATCAGCACTAAAGTCGAGCAAATTAGCGCTGCCGATCGACCCAACAGTAGAAGTAGCAGTAATCTCCAGTCGGGTCAAACTAGAAACGCTGAGATTACCAAAAGCTGCGGTAGAAAGCTGTAAAACATCGTCATCGACATTAAAGTCAGTAATAAAGTCAGCTTCTACAACTGTTTGAATCTCTTGGCGGGAAGTGAGGTAAATAAAGGTATCCTTCCCATTACCCCCACTCAGATTATTGGTTCCTAGACCGCCTTCGATCGTGTCATTGCCCTCATTTCCAGTTAATGTGTCATTCCCAGCACCGCCTATTACGGTGTCATCGCCGATGCCGCCGTCGATATCGTCATCATCATCACCGCCGTCGATATCGTCCTCATCATCGCCGCCTTTAACTTTGTCGTTGCCTTTGCCTGCTTTTATTTTGTTTTTGCCTTTACCACCGATGATATCGTCATCATCATCGCCGCCGTCGATATCGTCATCGTCATCGCCGCCTTGAATTTTGTCCTTACCCAAGCCTCCTTTTAGTGTGTTTTTGCCTTTACCACCGTCGATATCGTCATCATCATCCCCGCCGTCGATATCGTCATCGTCATCCCCGCCTTTAACTTTGTCGTTGCCTTTGCCTGCTTTTATTTTGTTTTTGCCTAGGCTAACTTCGATATCATCATCGTCATCGCCGCTGTCTATATCGTCATCGCCATCGCCGCCTTTAATTGTGTCCTTGCCTTTGCCACCGATGATTTTGTCTTTGCCTTTGCCGGCTGTAATGTTATCGTCACCATCGCCGCCTTCGATGTCGTTATCCAGCGTTGCAGAACCGACAATAACTTGAGGTGCTGTAGTGCCACCAAACTTAAAGACATTTTGCTGGACATCCAAGCTAAAACGCTGGTTGATGAGAGTTCTTTTGCCGTTGTCAACGTCAAAACTAAAACTAAGCGCACCGAAAAAACCTACTGCCGCTTTGAAAGTTAACAAGCCTGCGTTAATGTCTGCTTGAGAGAAGGTAGAACCGACTTGTGCTGGGACTCCATTCAACAATAGTTGGCCGGTTGTAGCATCGGGCAGCTCGGTTAGCTTGAAGACTGTGCCGCCAGGACCTTGCTCGTCATCGACATACCGCAACAACTCAGAAGTAATAGTTTGCGCGCCGCCGTCAGAACCAGCAATCAAGCCATTATTAGCTTCGACTCGCGCAGGGTTAAAAATCGGAGTTTGAGGTTGATTTGGAGTTGGAGTTTGAGGTTGAGTTGGAGTTGGAGTTTGAGGATTAACTCCCAAAAAGTCGGCCGCAGTGATCAGCGTTGCGTTGACATTCAACAATAGCGCCAAGGCGAAGTTATTGACCCGAATTTCGGTATTGACACCGATTTGTATAAAGGTCAAGCTGCTAAAGTTCAAGTCGCCAAACAGCAGAAACTGGTCGCTGCCGTCCTCGAAGTCAGTGATGACTGCACTTGCCTGAGAGTTACTGTTACTCACGACATAAACGTCAGCTCCAGCACCGCCTATACAGGTATGGTTGCCAGTACCGCCCATCAGCGTATCGTTGCCGTCGCCGCCCATCAGCGTATCGTTGCCGTCGCCGCCGCCACTAACGCTGTCGTCGCCGTCGCCGCCGTCTGCCATGTCATTGCCGCCGCCAGTAACGAGGGTATCGTTGCCGGCACCGCCCATCACGCTGTCGTCGCCGTCGCCGCCCATCACGCTGTCGTCGCCCTCGTCGCCACTGCAAACGTCGTTGCCGGCACCGCCCATCACGCTATCGTCGCCGTCGCCGCCCATCACGCTGTCGTCGCCGTCGTCGCCTGCACAGTTATCGCTGCCTGCACCGCCGCTAACGCTGTCGTCGCCGATGCCGCCCATCACGCTGTCGTCGCCGTCGTCGCCTGCACAGTTATCGCTGCCGTCACCGCCCATCACGGTATCGTTGTCGTCGCCGCCGCTAACGTTGTCGTCGCCGTCGTCGCCCATCACGGTATCGTTGCCGGCACCGCCGCTAACGTTGTCGTCGTCGTCGCCGCCGCTAACGTTGTCGTCGCCGTCGTCGCCTGCACAGTTGTCGCTGCCTACACCGCCGCTAACGGTATCGTTATCTTTGCCGCCGTTAACGGTATCGTCGCCGTCGCCGCCGCTAACGTTGTCGTTGCCTGTGTCGCCCCTGACGGCATCATTGCCTTCGCCGCCCTCACAATCGTCGTCGCCTTTGCCGCCATAGACGGTATCGCTGCCGGCGCCGCCGTCAACGTCATCATCTCCTTGGTTGCCGTGCACCAAGTCATCGCCGTCATCGCCTTCGCAGATGTCGTCGTCGCTGCCGCCCATCACGGTATCGTTATCTTTACCGCCGTTAAGGGTGTCCTTGCCTTTGCCGCCCATGACGGTATCGTTGCCCAGATCGCCTCTTACTTCATCGTCGTCATCGCCGCCCTCGCAATCATCGTCATCTTTACCGCCGAAGATTTTATTTTTTTTGCGACGGTTTCCTTTGATTTCGTCCTTGCCTCTTTTGCCGAATATCTTATCCTGCTCGCCGGTGGCGACAATGAGGTCATCGTCATCGCTACCGACGACGGTTCCGGGCTCGATGCCGCTGCCATCGTCTAAGTCATCTATGTCGCCCACACCTTCTTCTAGTACGCTGGTAGATTCCGCCATTTGGCTGTCATCAGTAGTACCTTCTTCCACTACGCCGTTAGACAGAGCTGGAAATGTGGTGGTAAGGCCGTCAGTGTTTTCGGAGAGCGCTACCTGAATTAACTGGGCTAAATCCTCATCGGAAATTGTAGAGCTGTCGTCGCCTAAATCCCCGACAGGCTTTTGTGTTTCATCTTGAACGGGAAAAAGTGTTCCCGGTCCTTCTTCTAACAACATTGCATCTGGTTCCATTGTTGATGTTTCCCAAAAAAAGGTAAGGTTCTTAGAATCAATTTATCAGCAAACAGGAGACAGCAGAAGAAAAATTTTTAACTTCATGCTTTCGCCTGCTAGAGGAGCTAGTTTCCTCATCTCTATCTTTTATAGATGCCACTTAAACCGCAAGGTTTTTTTCGCTCTGTTGCGAGTTTTATATTCTGCAATTGCGTACCAAAATTAATTGATCCGCCACCTACACTGTAATTACTGCGCCGAAGCGCCGAGCATTTGAGATGTTCTCGGTAATTTCTACAGTAAGCTGCGCCGAAGGGCCCCTGATTGTAGATTCTCTAAGTAATTTCTACAGTGAATTAGCTGAATTTAAACTCGCAACTGACAACTCCTAAATAACTACCCAAAACCTTTATCCCCCAACTTCTACCCTTGCTTTTTTTCTGATCGAGGCTGGTGTATTAAATTTTTGTAACACTCCCAGCTTTGACAAATCCTTCCCTGACTTAGGATTTGAATCTCTTGACTAAACGACTGCACCCTCCTAATTTTAGTTCCCGATGATTAATTAGAAATTTAGATAATTCGCCCGGGCAAATATTTGTTCTAATTTTTAGTTGTTGCACTATTTTCTCTCGCAGCGAGAAAAACTCGCCAACAGAGATTTTTTTTGATCAATACTAAGAGTTCTGTCGAAATATATCTATCCCAAGACTGATTGTAAAATTTACCAAAATATAGTAAAGGATCAGAAGTAGTTTTTGGTGACAGTTGCAAGCTCGATCGGCATTTTGAGCGAGAATGACCCACGGCGAGGCTGCGAAACCCAGTTGCTTTGTAGAGGCTTGGCTACCAAATCCAATAATTCTCCGAGAAACCGGCCTGATGAGGCGTAATCCTCTAGATGCCAAAAATGATGGTTGCTGGAGAGTACCGGAATAATTTGATTGCCGTTGTATTGTTGAGAGTTCTTGGCTGCTTACGTTTATTTTTGCTGCTTAACTTTAACTAAATTAAGAGAGTTAAATTAAAAGTTTTCTATATCATAAAAGCGGTAAATTAGCAATAAGTTATTAGCAATTATCGATCGTCAACTATCGATTACCGATCGCCACTGAGGTCTTAAGGATGAGGGCGGAGGGCTTACGGATGAGAACCCAGGGCTGACCAATTAATTAATTGACACAAAATCAAGATTACACATGGGGGGTTGGTGGTAGAGGATAAGCGGTAAAGACCGATCGACTGATCGCAAAAAAAAAAGAAATACTCAACTTTGCCTGCGATATTACCCTGAAAGCGGTTGGCGAGAGCCGAAGTAATTTTAATAAGAACTAGAGATCCGCCTGGTAAAGTGCCTCCAATTTAACTTTACTCAGCAATGAGAAACTCAAGTTCACGACGAATCTAAAGGGGTCTGCGGTAGAGGTGCAAAATGTCAAAGATAGCAAGATTGGAGAAAATTCGGCTTTCATCGAGCCACAGGGCAATCAAAACTAATAAACTGTTATTAAAGTACAACTTTTATATCCTCAAAGTGTTTGAACAAATATATATGACCCTAGCGATCGCCCGATCGGGGGAAGCGAATTCAGAAACTTTGATTAAAAGAGTAAAAAATATGTTGCCGAGTGCTATTGCTAGCCACAAAGACGCAGGCAAATTCAGAATTAAGGCGGGAGGGCGCTAAATCCGTGAGCCAGGAATTTCAACTCTCAGTCACCCCTGTTGGGGACGACGAATATCTAGTGCGGACAGAAAGGGTTGCACCCGGTGTACCCTTAGCCGAACAACAAGTCCGCTGGCCGATCGACGAATGGCTTGCACTGTCTGCTCAACTGATGAACGACCCGCTGGTGGGCTTGCTCCAGGGAAAAGCAGTACAGGGAAGCAGTTTTGCGGGTCGCGGGATCTCCCGTTCGGGACACAACTGTGCGCCGAATTTAGTAGCCCTGGGGCAACAATTATACAGCGGGCTGTTTCAAGGAAACTTGCGCGATAGCTGGACTTGCGCTCAAGGCATCGCCCAGCACCGCCGAGAAGTGCTGCAACTGCGACTCGGACTCAAAGGCCGACGCTTGCCGCGTCTGCCGTGGGAAGTTCTGCACGCCGGCGATCGCCCTTTGGCAACCGGCACCGATGTCGTGTTTTCTCGCTACCAACCAGGTACAAGTTTGTTCAAGCAAACCCGGATACTGCCTAGTGGCGGGCCACTAAAAATTTTAATGGCGATCGCCTCTCCGAGCGATCGAGACAGCTTGCAGCTCAAGCGAGAAGTGCTCCACCTGCAACAAGAACTCGAAAACCGCACGGGTAATCCTCTCAAAAACAGCCCCCACTCCCCGGAAATTCAACTGACTATTCTCGAACAGCCCGATCGAGAACAACTTACCCAAGCCCTAGAACAAGGACACTACCAAGTCCTGCACTACGCAGGCCACAGCAACTTAGGTTCCAGAGGTGGAGAACTCTACCTAGTCAGCAGCCGCACCGGCTTAACCGAAACCCTCAGTGGCGACGACTTAGCTGGATTGCTCGTTAACAACGGTATTCAGATGGCCGTATTCAACTCCTGCCGCGGCGCCTACGGCGACCCCTCAGACCTCGCGGACGACAGCCCGGAACGGAACTTAACCGAAGCTCTAGTCAAGCGGGGCATTCCGGCAGTGCTAGCAATGGCAGAAAGCATCCCCGACGATGTAGCCCTAACTCTGACGCGGTTGTTTTACCGCAACCTCAATCAAGGCTATCCAGTCGATCTCAGCCTGAGCCGGGCCAGAGCTGGGCTAATTTCTGCCTACGGTTCTCACCAGCTATACTGGGCTTTGCCCATTCTCTACCAGCACCCGGACTTTGACGGCTATTTGACCGGCGGCCCAGCCCACAGTGCGACATCGGGTTCTATGGTGCACATAATCGCGTCGGGAACGCAACCAGCGCTCGCGGGTACAGAATGGAAGGCCCCGTCTTCGGTTTCGGCGATCGCCCAATACCCCCCAATCTCAGCGAATCGATCGCATGAGTCAGACAATTCTGACGGCGAAGTCTGGGAATATCCCAACCAATTAAAAGATCGTCGGGATTGGGTTCACCAGAACGATCGAGCCGAGGCTACTAATTCACCGAACTCACCGACGGCTTCGCCGTCCTCTATTCCTAATTCTGAATGTTCGGCGATCCAAGCAACTGGCGCCGCTGCCGCGACTCAGAAACCGTTAAAAAAACCGGGGTTGAAAAAATCTGTCGCCCTGATGCTTTGCTTGTTGCCCGTTGCTTTGAGTGCTGGCTTTTTTGGGTGGCGGTACTCGAACCAGCGAGGCACGAAACCTGAAGAGTTACTGCCGGCGGTACGGACTCCCCTGTCGCAAAATTACCTGCAACAACGTCACTAAAAGCGATCGCCGACTGCAATGCTGAATGTAGACCCTCTTGGCCTGGCTCCAAACTGGGTGGGGTTTTTGCTGGTCATTCGTTATAGGCTGCCGCTGGCAAAGTGATCAAAAGTATACTGCTCGATCAAATCTCGGACTTACCTTCATCAAGTCGGTTTTTACCGAAAATAAGCAGCAGCGCAACCAAGCATCTAGGAAGAAACCGGGTTTCTCGTCGAGAGAGTAAGTCCGGGACTGTTTGATATGAAATTCGTCAGGCGATTGTAGATTTTAGACTTCGGCTTGAGCCCTGAGTCGAACAATTGGAGATTTTAGATTTACTCCACAGATGAATCTGGGAACAGGAACAAGACTCTAAAATTTTGCTCTCTCCACGACAGGAGTCGGTGGCTTGTATGCGTTTTTGAGCTGGCTGATTCGGCAGCGGGAGCATTCGTCATTCGGCACAAGACAATAAAAGCCAGAGTTGCCACAATTAAGAACGTCCTCACCCTCAGCGCGCTTATTTTACAATAATTAATTATGGAAGCGGCTGTGAGTTTGACGGGCCCCTCCAGTTGGTGCATAAATTTTGAGAGTATTGCCGTTTACAGGCCACGAGTGGAAACCAATACATTTCCATAAAAACTCCTTGTCGGGAACCGCTGCTAATTTGTAGTGCATCAAACATTTAAGCTGTGGTGCATTTAACTCGCTCTTTCTCAATTCCCCTGTGGAAGTAACCTCAAATTCTCTGCCTTGGGGCCGGAGGAGGAAGATTTTTCCTAGTTCCCCCTAGACATCTACTGATTCGTGGCGAAGTGTTAAGAGTCGCGAAGCAATCTCGCCCGATCAAAACTATTCCCCTCCTAGTTGCTGTCCGATGTTTCTGCCGCCGCGCCCATTGAGTCGGGTTTTAGCTTAAACCCGTTCAACGAATCGGTAAAATTTCCTGCAATTTTTACCGGATTGCCTTCCCCAGACTGCGTTCTGTGCAAGTTATATGCCCAACACCTTAATAGAAGATTGCTCGTTGGTATTTGGGGTTTTGAGGGGATTTCCAGCCCGAAAAATAGGGTTTATACCATTTTAGATTTTAGATTTTAGATTTTAGATTGAAGAATTGGGAATGACTTATTCCATAAGGGTTTGGAGCACGGGCCTACAGTTGGATTCTTTTTGTAAACTGGTTTTGCAAGTAGCTGGCAGGGGCATCAAGAACAAGTGCTGTCTCCCCTTGTTGAGGTAAAAGTTAACCCCGGCCGGTAAATGCTTTCGGCAGATTTGCAGCGGCCGCGCTCTAGGTATTTCGATTCATGGCTGTCTTGTTTTTACCTTGACCACAGACTCGATCAGGGATTGGTGAATGCAGGGAACAGACTTTAGTGTAAAAAAGTAAAGCATTTAATTTGCCACAATAATTTCCCGCGCGATCGCTCTGAGGCTTACGCAAGGATTTGGGCCACGATCGGCAAATTGATCGCCCTTCGAGCATCCTTACTTGCACCCCCAGTCTTGAGGCTGCAGAAATTTATCCAGAATCTTAATATTCAGAATTCTTAGTATTGACAGTGAAACAAAGTTAATCTAATGTGTTGTAATTGATATAAGTAAAGTCCAATAAGCGAGGTACGGTCAATGGCAGAAACAGCTACAGCACCCTTAACAGGAAAAGGTCTGCTTCAAAAAATCAAAGGCAGTGATTTGCCGCGCAGAGAACTTGCAAAGCTTTGCGGCTACTTCACTGTCAGCAAAAGTGGAGAAACCCGGATTAATCTGGCTGAGTTTTACGATGCAGTGTTAGCTGCTAAGGGCATTGAGCTAGAGAAGTCTAAAGCAGACGGACGCGGACGAGAAGCGAGTTATCGAGCTAGCGTTCACAAGAATGGTTCGATCGTGATCGGGGCAAATTATACCCAAGAAATGGGATTAAAGCCCGGAGACGAGTTTGAAATTAAGCTCGGATACAAGCACATTCGCTTGATTCAGATCGATGTGGACAGACCGGATGTGGAATTGGATGATGAAGAGGAGGATACAGAAGAATAAAGGCGATCGCGATGCAGTCAGCCTCGGGCAAGGCGACTGGATTTTGCATTCGCTACACGAGTATTTGCGCGCCACCCTTCGATTTAACTGATGAGCTGTCTTGACTATTTCTATTTTCTCTTGTCCCGCAAAGACTACAGTGCCTCTGAACTTCGCAAAAAGGGGCAAGAGAAAGGTTTTGGCAATGAGGAAATATTGGAGGCGATCGCGCAAATTCAAGACCGCGGCTATCAGTCCGACACTCGCTTGGTGGCAAACTCGATCGCCTCTGCTGCAGGCAAATACGGTAAGTCTGCCATCAAGCGCAAGTGCCTGCAAAAAGGAATTACCAACGATTTGTTCGAGCAAGTCTGGGAAGAAGAAATTGCCGAAAATCAGGACTCCGAAGCAGAAAAACTGGCCGAATTAAAAGCCAAAGTCATGCGGAAATACAAGATCGATACTTGGCGTAAAGCAGATCCGAAAACCAAGGGCAAAGTCTTGAATTACCTGCAATACAGGGGCTTTAATGCCTTTGAAATTTGGCGGCAGTGGCAGGCGGAAGAAGATGATGAGTAAGTTATAGGACAACCCTCGATCAATGCGGCCCCCAAATAGTCAAGCACAACTTTACTACTGCCTGGGGGCTAAATTGTGATTTCTGAGTTTTTGTAACTGTATGTCAATCCTCAGACTTGACTAAATAAGATTCGTACATCTGCCGGTGTCTGGCTAAAAGCTGGAGATATTTCTCATTGATTTTGGCCAGCATCCATTTCTCTTGAAAAATGGCGGCGGATTCTGCTTTCACCGGATCTGCTTGTAGTGGCAAAATATCTTTTCGAGCGGCGCTTTGCTCAGCAACAGACTTCAGCTTTTGAGGGTTTTGCTGGTATTTTCTGCCGCTTTTGTGGTTGGCGTAGCGACGCGATCGAGTATACCCCATCTGCAAGAACTTGCGAGCCATGTCGGCCCCAACAAAATCTTCGCGATCGAGATACTCTAAAAACAAGGAGTAAATTTTGCTGCTGGACTCCCTGGCAATTTCAGGAGTCTTAACTCTCCAGAAAGGCAGAATTTCTTCTTTGTAGGGTTCAACCAACAGCACTCCCTGTTCTCCTTTCCCTACCCGATAAAGTTCCGGGTGCTGTCGAAAGTCGATGTTCTTAAAATCCGCATGGTAGTCGAACTGCTTCATCGGGCGTTTTCTGTTCTATCTGGAACTATAGAAGCCCGGGGTTTACCTTCGTCTGGTTGGGTATAAACCCAGGCCCAAGCAATGAAGACAGCTTGAAAAGGCAGCCTCAACCAGTACAGTAATTGGTTGTGGGGAATCCCTTCTATCGGAATGTTGTTGACGGCTTGATTAATATTAGCTGGAAACACGGCAATAAACAAGGCAATTAATCCCCACGCCGCCGCCCTGCTGACAGGAGGAACTAACAGCCCAATTCCCCCCAAAATCTCGAAAAAACCGCTGATATAAACCAAGGCTTCCGGGTAAGGAAGCTGGGGTGGCACAATTCTGATAAAAGGTGCGGGTACTGCAAAGTGCAGCACGCCTACAATACTGATAGCTACTGCGAGGATAACTCGCCAAAGTTCTTTTTGACTTTTCATGGGCAATGGGTAATTAATAATTGTTAAATTGCTGCGAGAAGGCTTGCCAAAGTTCGCTATCTGCGGTCGAGATGACAAGAAAACTGTGGGTCAAAAATTCCAGATTTCCGGGTTTGTCTGCTCTTGCTGGTGGCTCTAACAATTTTATTTCGTAGAAAAACCAGGTTTCTGGGTAACTCCCAGACAAGTTTTCACAGCCCCAAACTGGAGGAAGCGAGAACTGGAATCGAAGACCTGCGCGTTGACTGGCGAAAACAGATAGCGCGCATTTTGATAACAATATTTTAATGTCTATTTCCCTGCTGCTGTCTCTATCTTCGGGTAGTAAAACATGATTTTTGTTCCCGCTCTGGCTCTGTCAGCCGCCAAACCAGTGGCGGATTTTCTCGATCGACAAATGCACCACTGCTTAACATTAAATAAATCATCGCCGCAATTGATGAGTGCGATTGCTGCTAACTTTGACCGAAAGCATCCAAGATACAAGCCCCCGGATTCATCCGTCCAGAAATAAAAAACCTGTATCCGATAAAGGAGCCCCCCAATTTATCCGTGGGGTCAATGCTTCAATTCTTTAATCTAAAATCTAAAATCTAAAATCTAAAATCGATTGACCTAGCCTTCCAGGCCCTTCCCTACCCTACCCTACGGGAACCCCTACGGGGAACGGGAACCCTTGCGGGAAGATAGCTTTGCCAGGGCGTACCTTGATGAGAGTAATTAAGGCGAGTAATTTGTCAATAACTTTTAGAATTATTTAATATTTGCGCTTTTAGAATTATTCGGAGAGGCAATTCGGTAACGCTCTGTAATTAAAATTACTATCTAAAGTTTGAATTTTGTCAACTTCCCACAGATGTTAGAATGAAATTATCGAATTTGCTAAAAAGTCGATCGTCGTAGCAACTCCCCAACTTTCCTGCTGGAATTCAAAATAGTCACCAACAGCAGGAACTTTTTACCCACCACATTATTCAAAAAGATTGAGCCTCCAAGCGCTGTGTCATTTTTATCTACACGCAATCAATCACCGACGACCATGAACACCTCACTAAACACCTCTAAATTTGGCATAAACCGGATGCTGCGACAATCGCTGTTGCTTGGCATCTTTTCTGCCGCAGCTTTAGCTAGCGGATGGGCGCCCGGTTTGTATGGACAATCCCCAAGCCTCGTTTTCGGAGCCGCAGCCCAAGCTCAAGAAATTAGCAGCGAAGAAATTACTAGCTACGCTCGTGCTGTGTTGGCAATAGAACCGAGACGGGTGGAAGCTTATAATGAAATTAAAGGAATGGCTGGGGGTTCGGTTCCCAGAGTAGTGTGCAACGAAACTCAGGAAATCAATAGGTTGTCTGGTGGTGTTCGCGGCATCGCGGTGAATTATTGCCAACAAGCTAAAAAAGTTATCGAAACCAATGGTTTGACAGTTAGTCGCTTCAACCAGCTTACTTTGCTCCAGCAAGCGGACCCGGCAGTCAAACAGCGAATTCAAGCCGAGCTCCTGCGACTGCAACAAGCGGGCAATCAATAAGCTTGAGGGTTTGAGTCTTTCTTCCTCTCCCGTTCTATTAGACTTCTCCATAAAAGCTTGTTCAGGGCAGACAGGATGCCTAAGCGCTACCTCCCCCCAACAATATATTGGAGATTTAAATTGTTCGAGTTCCTAGACGGTAGGCAAAATTTTTTGAAAAAAAAGCGATCGTCTGCAATTAAGTGCTTGACAAAATAACATAAATTTGGTAACAATGCCAGAACGGGAGTAGTCAGAAAGATGAATATTTTTCAACTTGCTGTAAATCGCAATGAGATATAGCGATCGCCAAGACCATTAAAACGTTTTTAATTCCTGAAACATGAGCTGAAGATTGGAACTTCTGTCTTCCTTATTCCTTCGGCTATAAAAAAGATATTCCTCAAAAACTCAATGTCAAGTGAATTGCTCTGAGGAATAGAATAAAAAAATGCTAACTTTCACCAAACATTTGCCTGCAAATCCCGATGCTATTGTCAGCTTTACTTTACCGATGACAGCCGACGATCGCACTCGCAGCCGTCACCGATTCCAAACAGAGACGGGGGAAAGGCTGCACCTGAGTTTGCCCAGAGGTACGGTACTGCGCGATCGGGATTTATTGCAGTCGGAAGACGGTAGCTGTTTGGTACTGGTAAGTGCAAAACCCGAATCGGTGCTGACAGCGCGGGCCTCAACTGCGCTGCTACTGATGCGGGCGGCTTATCATTTAGGAAACCGTCACGTAGCTTTAGAAGTTGCCGATAATTATTTAAGGCTTTCTCCCGACCCTGTGTTGCAGGGAATGCTGGAAAAAATGGGTTTGGAAGTAACAGAGGAAATTGTGCCGTTTCAGCCAGAAATGGGCGCTTACGGGCACAGCCATTAGGAATGGGGAATGGGGAATGGGGAATTGGGCATTGGGCCTTGTAACCAACAAATAACAGTCAACAGTCAACAGTCAACAGTCAACAGTGAACAGTGAACAGTCAACCCTCAACAATCAACTTTTATCTTTGTTGCAGTTAGCTTTTGCACCTGTGGGAGCTTATAGTTATTCTGAGGGAATCGAAAGTCTGGTAGAAACCGGTGCGATCGACAGCGAGATTACTTTGAGGAATTGGTTAGAAAATTCGCTGCAATTCGGGGCTGTACGAGTAGAAGCTGCTGTGGTGGTACGGGCTTTGAGGGCGGCACAGATAGGGGATTTGACGGCTTTGAATTACTGGAATGCTTGGGCTACTGCTGCTAAGGAAACAGAAGAGTTGCGCTTGCAAAGTTGGCAAATGGGGCGGACTTTGGTCAGGTTGCTGCTGGATTTGCGCTCGCCCGTACCTTCTAAATTAACGATATCTGTAAAAGATTTGGTGGAATTTGGTGGCAATCCATGTAATTTTGCGATCGGCTTTGGCATTGCCGCGGCAACCTGGCAGATTGAAGAAGAAGCGGCCGTGTTAGGACATTTGTACAGTTGGGCTGCCAATTTGGCGAGTGCGGGCGTGAAACTGATTCCCCTCGGTCAAACAGCCGGTCAACAGTTACTGTTAGATTTGCAGTTTCAAATTAGCTGTACGGCGCAAGAAGTTTTAAAATTAGAAGATGATGAGCTTGGGAGTTGCAGTTGGGGATTAGGACTGGCTAGCATGGCGCACGAAACTCAGTACACTCGGTTGTTTCGCAGTTAAAAATCTGAAAACCTAAAATCTAAAATCTAAAATCGCTATGGGTGCTTTTCGTGTAGGAATTGCTGGGCCGGTTGGTTCGGGCAAAACTGCTTTACTGGATGCTTTGTGCAAAGCGCTGCGGCAGCAATACCAGATTGCTGTAGTTACCAATGATATCTATACTCAGGAAGATGCCCAGTTTTTGGTTCGCAGTCAAGCTTTAGAGAGCGATCGAATTTTGGGCGTAGAAACGGGAGGCTGTCCCCACACAGCCATCCGCGAAGATGCTTCTATTAACTTAGTAGCGATAGAAGAGTTAGAACAAAAATTCACTGATTTAGATTTAGTATTTGTCGAAAGTGGCGGCGATAACTTGGCGGCAACTTTTAGCCCGGAGTTAGTAGATTTAACAATTTACGTAATCGATGTCGCTGCAGGCGATAAAATTCCCCGCAAAGGCGGGCCAGGCATTACTAAATCTGATATGTTGGTAATTAATAAAATAGACCTCGCCCCTTATGTAGGAGCAGATTTAGGCGTGATGGAGCGGGACGCGAAAAAAATGCGCGGCGACAAACCTTTTGTTTTTACTAACCTGAAGACCAAAGAAGGATTAGAATCGGTAGTTAAATTCATCCACTGCCATATCGCGTAAAACATCAGTCTTCATCTGCGTTCATCTGCGTTCATCTCCGCTTAAAACTCCTAAAAAATATCACCTCACCACTAATTGTTTGACCAAATTAGCCAAACGTTCTGTACTGTCTCTCACTGCTAATTCAGAAGCTGCTTGAGACATTTTTGCCAAATATTCGGAATCTCTTAACAAATACAACACTTTGCTTTGCAACACATCTGCTGTCAGTTCGCTTTGACGGAATACCACGGCGGCGCCGGCTTTAGCAAATACTTCCGCATTAAATCTTTGGTGGTCGTCAGCCGCGTGAGGAAAAGGAATTAAAATAGAAGGTACGCCCGTCACTGCTAATTCTGTCAGAGCACTCGCGCCCGATCGACTAATTGCTAAATTCGCTCGCTGCAACAAACTCGCCACATTGTCGTAAAATGGCATCGACAAATATTGCTCGTGTTTCAAACTCTCAGCATCCGGGTCATTATTTCCTGTCAGGTGAACCACCCAAGCACCAGCATCAAACCAAGCCGGAGCACACTGGCGCACTAACTGATTGACTGCGACAGCACCTTGAGAGCCGCCCATGACTAAAATTACAGGTACACTGTCAGGAATTGGCAAATTTAGAGGTTGGCGAGTCAGGAATTGCGATCGCACGGGCGTACCAGCAACAACGGTTTTCGCGCGGGGTAAATGCTGGGCTGCTGCTTCAAATCCGATCGCCACAGCAGTGCACAAAGGACTAAACCAGCGTGTCACCTTCCCCGGAATGGCATTAGATTCGTGGAGAATCACCGGCAAACCCAAAGAACGAGCCGCTAGAATTGCAGGTGCTGCGATGTAACCGCCGGTAGTAAAGACTCCCTGAAAATTTCCCGCTTTGAGCAACTTCCGCACATGAAGGATCGAGCCGACGAGTCCGCCCAAAATTCGCACTGTACCTAGTCCAAATCGCTGCTGAAAGCCTTCAACCGCGATCGTGTGGAGGGGGTAAAGGGATGAAACTAACTCGGTTTCCATGCGGTCTGGGACTCCCAGCCATTCGATCTGACAGTCGTTCAACTGACTAGCGGTGGCGATCGCAGGAAATAAATGTCCACCAGTGCCGCTAGCTGCAACCAACAACCGAAGGGGGGCTTTTGTCAAGGTCTTTGTTTCTTTTACAAGTACAAGTTCCACAGGTTAATCGATTTTATATTTGAGGTTTTAGATTATTATGCTTATTATTCCGGCAGTTTCAGCCAATTTTAAATCAGCAATCTAAAATTAGATTGTGCCGTGTCCGTCCTTCCGTTGTCAGTTTTCGTTGCAGGCGAACAGTTGCCCGCGCCACGACTCCTGACAAATAACCAAATTATCACCTAATGCGTAATTTTTTGAATTTAGTGCCAAGTGCATCTCAGTATTTTTCCAGCCGTCGGGACGAAAAAGCCGATCCTCTTCGAGGGCTGCGCCAACGGGCGATCGTTTTTGGCTTTAACTGCGGGCAGTCGATCGCTCAAATGTTGTTATGTTTAACAGTGGTAAGTGCTGGCGTGCTGCATCCGAGTGCGGTAAGAGCGATCGGTGCGATCGCGGCGACTCCCCGAACGATCGCCCAAACCCCTGCAAATGCGCCGGCCTCACTCACAAAACTGCTAACAGAAATTGACGCAGCGGCCAATCGGCGCGATGTCAAAGCAGTTATGGCATTTTACAGCCAGAATTTCACTCATTCTGACGGGTTAAACAGCCAAAGCATGGCAAAAGCCCTTACCCAACTCTGGGATCGATATCCGAGTTTAAATTACCGCACCGAGATCAAATCTTGGAACACCGAAGGTAGCGCCATTGTCGCTGAAACCGTAACTACAATTGCCGGCACTCAAAAAAAGGATGGCAGAGAATTAACTCTCAAAGCTACCATGCGTTCCCAGCAGCGCTTTGAAGGTGAAAAAATAGTTAGTCAAGAGATTTTAGCAGAACAAACTCAGCTTAGTTCGGGCCAAAATCCTCCCACAATTGAAGTGAATGTGCCGGAGCAAGTTAAGGTGGGCGAAGATTACTATTTTGATGCCATTGTGCGAGAGCCGATCGGCGATGATATTTTAATAGGGACTGTTTTGGAGGAACCCATTACCGAAAAAACCTTTTTTAATCCCTCAGAAGTCGAGCTGGAGTTGCTAAATTCCGGGGGAATTTTTAAAGTAGGTAAAGCTCCGGCTACGCCTGAAAATCGGTGGGTTTCAGCAGTTTTGATGCGACAAGGTGGAATTGCCACAGTTAGTGTGCGATTGCGGGTTGTCAAGTAATAAAATAGGTGTTATGGGTTATTTGAGTAATTTCTGTAGTGGCGGTTTAATTAAAATCTCTAATACCAATGAGAAAACCCGGTAAACCTGCCCCTACAAGAATTATGGTTAATTGACCCGACTTGATTTTATACTAACTAAAAACTCAGTTTTTTCTCTTACTTCCTCTCTCTGCGCCCTCTGCGCCCTCTGCGGTTAATACATCTTCCTTATTATTAAAAATGATTTCTATCCAAAATCAAATTGTTTTCATTACAGGTGCGAGTAGCGGTATTGGAGCAGCCTGTGCCAAGATATTTGCCAAAGGTGGAGCAAAACTAATTTTAGCAGCCCGCCGTCTTGAAAAGCTCGATCGACTAGCAAACGAACTTGTAGAAACAAAATCCATCGCGTCGGCGAACGAGATTTATTTACTAGAATTGGACGTGCGCGATCGCCCTCAAGTCGAATCGGCGATAGCTGCGCTTCCCGATGCCTGGAAAAACATCGATATTCTGATTAACAATGCGGGATTGAGCCGTGGTTTAGACAAACTGCACGAAGGTAACTTTCAAGATTGGGAAGAAATGATTGATACCAATGTTAAAGGGTTGCTTTACATAACTCGCTCGATCGTGCCGGGAATGGTAAGCAGAGAACGGGGCCACGTAGTGAATATCGGCTCAATAGCAGGCCGCCAAGCTTATCCGAAAGGTAATGTTTATTGCGCTTCCAAAGCAGCAGTGAGAGCTATTTCCGAAGGGTTGAAACAAGACCTTTTGGGAACACCAGTGCGGGTGACGGAAATAGAACCCGGTTTGGTGGAAACAGAATTTAGCAATGTCCGGTTTCACGGCGATTCAGAAAAAGCAAAAAATGTCTATCAAGGATTGACACCGCTGACTGCGGACGATGTAGCCGATGTCGTGTATTTTTGCGCGACGCGCTCGCCCCACGTCAATATTAGCGAAATTTTGTTAGTTCCGACAGACCAAGCTAGTGCAACTCTGGTTCACCGAAAAGAGTTGTGAGTTTTTAGTGGTAAGTGTCCGGATTGCGCTCATATTCTCAGGAAGCTTAATTGGTAGATGCACCCTGATTAATTAACTCCCGACCAATTTTGGCCGGGTTTTTTTTGGCGATCGCACCCCCTCGCCAGAAATTCTCTAAAATTCTGCCAAAATGTCCTGAAAGAGGTGCTGTGAGGCCGGAGACTAAATTAGTAGATGCACCCTGATTAATTAACTCCCGACCAATTTTGGCCGGGTTTTTTTTGGCGATCGCACCCCCTCGCCACACAGGATAATACCATTTTTTTAAAGATGTGATAAGCTGATACGCATTTAAATTGGGATTTTTGAAGCTTAGACTCCTTGCACCCTGGCTTTCAGGCAAAAAAATTAAATGCTGAACAGCTTAGAGATAAAGAATGTAAAATCCAAGACCATCTGGTGAGAAAACCAATGACACGATCGGTGAAAGATAACAAAATCTCCTGGACTCTTAAATTTGGTGGGTGGACTTCCTCCTTGAGCAAGAAGACTTATACCTCCTGTCTCTTGGGCTCTTTTTAGTAATTTTTGAACAAAGCTCTTGGCTACCTTAAAACGTTCTGCTAGTTTTTTTATTGAGATATTTTATTGTTTTCTCACTTCTATTATTTTTTTTTTCAAATCTAGTGAATACGGTTGCATTGATGATTTTCTTCTAAATACTTTTACTTTACCAAAAGTACCTCATAGCTGTAAAAAAAGCTATAGTAAGGTTAAGCCAATCCCACATCCGTCCCATTGTCAGAGGGAAAGCTGTAGAGTTTGGAGCAAAACTGTCAGCGAGTTGCTTAATCAGGATATGTATGTTGAGACCGGATGAGTTTGGATAATTTTAACGAATCGGGGGACTTAAAAGCTAAAATAGAAGCATTTAAAAGTTACACAAGATACTCTATTGGTGAATCAGTCGATGCAGATTGCATTTATCTAACAAGGGAAAACCGAGCTTGCTGTAAAGAAAGAAGAATTAGAATTAGTGGGTCTTCGCTAGGAAGACCACCAGCAAATGTCAGTAAGGAAACAAAGAAACAAGCCTGGGAAGATGAGAGAATTCGTAACTCTATTGAGGGCAAATTTGGGACTTGCGTAAACGAAGATTCAGCTTGAATCGCGTGATGGCAAGACTTGATAAGTAGTAGGACACAATTAATTACACAAAACTATGGGCTACAAGCCTTGTCTAGTAAAAAATTAGCAAAGAATCAGTGTGTAATTAATTCTGTCCAATTACTTAATACTTCTGGTACAGCCATTGCTATTAATTTTTTAGTAATCAACCTTTCTACCTGGTTAACACTGGTTTTTTTTGTGTTTTTATGTCAATAACCGAAAATCACACCTATTTACGGGTCAGTTATTATCAAAAACTATAACTTGACAAGTTATAGAAAGCAAAAAATTATGTTTCGCCGAACTAGAATCACCCATCAATTGCGATGGCTCCGCCGGCTGCCGGCATCGCGATTTTTCTTAACTTATTCAGAAAGCCCTAATTATTCCAGCAATTCTACAGTGCCGAGATACCCATCTACTCGCACTTTTTGACCGTCTCGCAAGCGAGTTGTAGCTTCAGCAATATTCATAACTGCGGGAATTTTGTACTCGCGAGCGATTATTGCTCCGTGAGATAGTTGGCCGCCAACTTCCGCGATAATTGCTGTTGCTCCTAATAGCAGCGGTGCCCAACCTGCATCAGTGTAAGGGACTACTGCGATCGCATTTTCTCCTAAATCTGTGCTCGCGGTGCGGCAAATCTTGACAAAGCCTTCGACACGACCGATACTTGCCGGAATTCCCTGCATGATATTAGTTTCCGATGTTGCAAGTTCGATCGCCCTTTTCTGAGAATTTGGCAGCAAATTGCCGTAGACCACGGGGGGAATCGGGCGATCGCGATCGGCTACCAGGCGATCGCGCCTTTCCCTAATTGTATCCTTAAACGAAACACTTGCACCGCTGCGAATCCACTGCTGAATTTCCCCAAATTCCAGATAAAAAATATCCCCGCTTTCCTGAAACACCTGCATTGCCAATCCGCAAGCTTCTATCTCCAAAAAAGTCCAGCGCAGGTGAGCCAACAACCGCGCGTAAATTTCGCTAATTTCGTTTTTGACAAGTGCTCTTTCTTGACATTTATCTAGTCGCCACTTCTGCCCAAAAGTCAAGCCTACTTTCCGCTTTTCGACTAAATTAGTTTCGGCTTTTTGAGCCATAGTTATTAGCAGTTTTTGGTAAATTTCCGGCTGTTCTCGCCACGTAGGAACAGCGATATCAGTTCCCACTTCGCTCAAATATCCGTAAATATCAAGCCACTTTTCAAAATCAGCTTGTAAAGCCGGACTTTCCGCAAATGTCTGTGCTAAATGTGCGACTGAAACAGTTTCGTCAGGCTGCGAAACAGCAGATTGCCGCAATTTCTGAGCCAACTGCTGTAAAGCTCGCACAGAAGCAATTTCAGGAGCGCTGTCATTAGCCAGCCAGTCATCATCAACGCGAAAAATTGCCTTGCGAATAGCCAGCCCTATCGGCCCTAATATATTGTAGTAAGTAATCGGTTTCAGCCACTCCTGAATTTGCTCCGCTCTCTCCAACAATTCCATTAAATATTGATAATCGGGCATTGGGCATTGGGCATTGGGCATTAATATTTCTTCTTCGCTAGAACCTCTTCCTTCTTCCTTCTTCCCTCTTCCTTCTTCCATCGGACTGACATCCGTTACATCCGTTACAGAATCCGTTGCCGAACTTCCTTCTTGCTTATCCAAACTTTGCAATGCCGGGAGAAAAATAGAAATACGATCGCCCTTAAATTCTGCATTCAGCGCCCTCTCCCGCTGCACCAGACGCCACAAACCGGGCAAAGAAGGCAAAATCTTCCCCAAAGGCGGCTTGCCCATCTTTTGCCCTCTCAGCAAAAATTCCAAACCCTGCTCTGGCAATCCCATCATCCGAAAAATTTCGCCCAACAAAGTCGCATTAAAATAGGCGTGAGAACCAAGCAAAGTTGCCGTTTCGTTAAAGTTTAAGCCGATCGCGCGATCGCCCAAAACCACCTTGAATATTTCTCCCCAAACCCCGCAAGTCAGCGGCCGGTTAATCGACCAAGTTAACGGACGAATTGCACCGGGAATCACTTCTGCTGCAATAGTGCGCGTCCAAAAAGGCTGCAAATTAGTAATTGGACGGCTTTGCAAAATCCAAATTTTTTCCCCGTCCCAACTCCACTCAATATCCTGGGGAATTCCGTGAAAAAATTCTTCAATCGCTTGGGCTTGTTTCACCAATTCTGCTAAAATCGATTGAGCAATAATTGAATTACTTTTAAGTTCAGTTAAATTTCTTTCTAATGATTCAGGTGTACTAAAATCAATTTCTAAATGCACCGGAGTACATTGTCCGCCAACAACAGCTTCGGCTCCTCCCGGTAAAGCTTCTATAATTACCTGGGAACCGCCATCTAAAGGATTGCGACTGAACATGACTCCCGCAAATTCGCTGTCAATATAAGGCTGAATTAATACAGCCATTTGGGTGTCGGGGAGTTGTCGTTGGCGGCGGTAAGCCACAGCTTCGGAAGTCCAATAAGACTGGCGACAGCGATTAATTGCATCGAGTAATTCTGCTTCAGTGAAAACAGGGCCAATAGTTTGATATTGTCCCGCTGCAGAACTGGTATCGCCATCTTCTCCCGCTGCAGAAGAACGCACAATCATTCGATTTTGGATTTTGGATTTTAGATTTTGAATGGAAGCATTGGGAATTGACAATTCATCACTATTTCCTCGATGCCCGATGCCCGATGCCCGATGCCCGATGCCCGCTTCTTGTGATAATATCCAACCAGAGGGCACATTAAAACCGGCGCGTTTCAGTTGAGACAATTTAGCAGCTTTATCGCCGCAGATTGCAGAATCTAACGAGTCATCAAGAGAAAACAATTGCTCAGATTTAGATAAAGACATATCATCACCCTGACTGAAATTAATTGCTGCTAACAACAAAGCTAATCCTGCGGCTGCTAAAAATTCGGGCATTGATTGTCGCCACACCCAAACCCAGATTGGGGTGCACAGACACCCGCAACGGGAAGCAAAGAGTCTCGCCCGATCGCCCTCACCCCACCACCGCTGTGCCAAACCCCACACCAGCAGCCCCCAAATGCCCGATGATACAGCCACCGGCGGCGAAAATACCAAAAGACCCCAAACAGCGTTGGTCACGCCTCCACCTCGGGCGATCGCATATCTGCCCGCAGCTAGAGGAATTAACAGGGCGATCGCGATCGCCGGTGCATCCGGGAAGCAAAATCGCCCCGCCAAAACAGGCACAATACCTCTGGCAATTTCCGCCAACACCGCAGCAATTCCCGCTAATTTCCCCCCGTGAATGAAAGCTGCCGACACCCCCACATTCCCCGTGCCCAGCGCCCTCAAATCTCGGCGGGTAAACACTCGCACCGCCCATCCCGTTAGCGGTAAAGCACCCAGGCTGAAGCTAGCAGCCAACAGCAATGCTATTGTCCCCAACGGCATAAAATCAGCTCTCCTATTTTCAAGCTCTAAACATTATGACCGCAATTCTGCCACTTTTTCAGCCTTCAGATATATCAACCAAACGTCCTTAGCACTTAAAATAATGTAAAAGTAGAGTAGATAAGGATTTAGCCTAATGATAGATCTCAGCTTGACCACTCCCATAGCAGTTGTTGTTGCACCCATCAAGCGAGTAATGATTGAGCTGCTGATGCAGCAGCCAGTGCCGGAATCAAGTGTCAGCTTGAACATTCCAATAGCAGTTCTTGTTGTTGGCTTTATTGCCGCAACTACGATCGGCTCGATCGCCTGGTACAACTCCAAGCGCCCACCCGGTTGGGAAGCCAAAGAACGCCCCGATTTTGTACCGAAAGTTGATAAAGACGATTTGATTGCTGATGTTTCTGACTCCAAAGGTAAATAAAACAAAGTTTCTTTAGAGGGATAAAAGCAGGACTTGTCCATTAATGAGAAAACTCGGTCATTGCCAATTGTCATTGCTAGCCGGAGCGCGGCAACTTCAATGGTTCACATTTTCATTTTTGGCGCAA
This sequence comes from Microcoleus sp. AT3-D2, assembly GCF_036705715.1. Classification (NCBI taxonomy): domain Bacteria; kingdom Bacillati; phylum Cyanobacteriota; class Cyanophyceae; order Oscillatoriales; family Microcoleaceae; genus Microcoleus; species Microcoleus sp. AT3-D2. The sequence continues at coordinate 22,745 of NZ_JAUBVE010000058.1, forward strand.
GTCCTATAATTTTCCCATCCCCAATCTAAAATATAAAATATCGGTAAGGTGCGTCATAAGCATCCTACATATACAGGGCTTACGAAAAAAATAAGTAGTTTTACACGATACATATAACGTAAGGTGCGCCATAAGCACCCTACATGTACAGGACTTACGAAAAAAGTAATTTTAGAGGATTAATATAGGGTAAGGTGCGTGCCGCGCACCTACAGATTCTACGTCCAAGACTGAATATAGAATAGAAGTTCTGCGTAAGTCTTGTGAATATTGTGTAGGGGCAATTCTGAAAAAGCCCCTACAAATCGGCGATACCGGGCAAGTTCTGCTAGCTTATTTTTGCAGCGGATTGAGTTTCGTAACCGAGCTTTCCTTGGCATCTTCAGCGCTATCTTTGAGGAAACCAGAAGCATCCTTAAAGGCGGCGCCTACTCTCTCTAAAATATTGGCATCGGGATCGGTGCGATCGAATACGGGTTGAGCCTTAGCCGGCTGTCCGTCTGGCGCTTCTAAGAGAGTTTTATCTCCGCCGAGTTCGGAGTCGAACTTGTCAGTTTCCATCGGTGCAGAACCCGGATAAAGCAGCTTTGAGGAATTAGATTCAGCGGTAGTCGAGGCCAGGAGACGATCGCCCACGATCGACAAATCAGCCCGATTCTTTTCTGCTTTAGCAGGCGACTGATTTACTTTAGGATCGGTGGATGTTTTATAATTCGTGTATCCATCACCGCCACCCTTGTGAGGGTTATTCATTCCTCCTGCTTGAACGGGAGGATTCTCGGGCCGAGCACCTCTAACATCGCCCGAATTGCAAGCGGTGCTGGTAAACAGCAGCACACCTGCCATAAATACAGTCAAAATTTGACCGATACGCAGTCTTTTAAAAAAAGCAGTTACAGTGTTCACAAAACTTTTCCAAATTTTTACTACTACTTGTCAAGAGTAAAAGTGAACTCCCCATGCCTGCCTCTAACGGCGGTGATATTTTGGTGCGGGTTGCTACCGACTTTTTTATAACTTTAGAGGGATTTCATCAACTGCGGAGATTTTTCCAAAGCCAAGCATAATAATGGTAGGGTGCGCCAGTTCCAATAGTTGCTGGAATTGAAGAGCTTTTTTGTTTTTGACCCACCCTACAAGCTCCTAATCTGGGAATTTTTCGACTTTCGCTTCAGCTTGCAAAGTCAGCACACCAGCTTCCACATTTAGCTGCTGAATTCGCAGGGACATTCCCTCAAGTTCAAAATTTCGCAAGTTTAAAACTTCACCAGCTTTGTCCGCCAAAGCTTCTGTTAACTCCGGCGAAAATTCCTTGTTTTCGGGATACTCGACATCTTGAAGAGAAATTGCCCAACCGCCCGCTGCAATCTGAGGTTGTGATGTAAAATAAATTTTTTCCGTGGAGGAAGTTTCCCGCACCAATACCTCAGCATTTAAAGCGATTTTTCCGGCTAGCAATTGGCACTCAATAATTTTAACGTCTATTGTCCGCTGTTGTCCGTCAACAGTAACTTGTAAGTTTTTCAGTTTCCTGCTGATGTATTCGGAATTAAAAGCGCGGTTGATATCGCTTTCTGTTAAAACTGCGCGCGCCCCACCGAAGGCAGGCCCGTTCAGTTCAATTTTGCCAAACATAGCGGTCAGGGGATTGACAGCAATATCCTTGACGTGAATTTGCAATTCTTCCACGCGCAAATCTTGTTGCATTACCAATCCTTTGCCCTCCACGGCAACGGCCTCTACTTCTCCCTGGGCTAGCTGGCCAGGATCGCTGTTAACTGTGACAGACAAAGTTTCGGATTCGTCTAATTTGCTAGCAATAGCAATCTCGGCCACTTTGTCGATCGCCTGTTCCCCTAAATTCCTATTTTGTTGAAGCACGCTCAGAATTCCTAATAATATTGTTTAAAAATAGTAGTTAATACTTAATAAAGTTAGCGTCTTCCTCTCGGCAGGTTTCTCGTCTGAAAAAAACTTAGCCAAAGACAGAGGGTTTCCAGAAAATTGCTAAAATTAATCAGGTACTGTTCGGCGCACTCTACATTGAAAATCAAGCATCCAGGATACCCGCCACGTGATTCATCCGTCCAGAAATAAAAAACCTGTATTCGATAAAGGAGCCCCCGAATTTATCGGTGGGGTCAATGCTTCAATTATTTAATCTAAAATCTAAAATCTAAAATCTAAAATCTAAAATCTAAAATCGATTGACTCGGTGGCGAAGCGGTGAAAAATAAAAAACTCGGATTTTTGCCAAAAGTCTTTTCGAGAAGTTCGATCGCCCGCTACAATAAATAAGAGCCGGCACCGCTTTTTGCAATGAATTCAGAATCAACTCTCGCTAGACTACAAGCTACACTTCCCGACGGAAAACTGCCTTCTAGCTACGGGGTATACTTCAAAAACACCCTAGTAGCCCTATGTCACGCCCTAGAAGACCACATTTTGCAAACCAGTGGCGGGGACAAAAGCGAACTCCAACCCTTAGTTTTGGTAACGTTTCAGCAGGGTAAATGGTATTTACAGGAAGCCGATCGCTACCTAGATATTGCTAATGCCTCTCGGCGCGTTGTCATCGGTGCAGTAGCCGACAGCGGTTTCGCTACCCACAAAACCGGGCAATTAGAAAATGTATCTTTAATAAATCTCGATGAGAGCGACCCTTTAATCCAAGAATGGAATTTAATCATCCTCGCCCCGACATACAAAGCAATGGTGCTTTGCCGCGAACTTTCAGACCAGGAATACTTGCCAGAAGGCAAGCCCGAAGTAGATACAGAACGAAAGTTCTACGGTTTGTGGTCGTTTGACCAGTCTTTGGTGTCGGCTGCTGCTGAAATTTTTATAGAACAGACGCGACATTACAACTCTCCTCTGGCCGACAGTTTGCTGGAAATGTACCACGAAATCCTGGCTACCAAAGGTCCGCCCTTGGCAGACATTAGTGGTGTGGTATCGCGGATAGTCACTTACCTGCAAAGTTCTCAGCAGCAAATGGTAGCAATTAACCGCCAAACCCGCGAGTTGTGGGAATTGGAAGGTCAAGCTTTGCGCGTCAGCCGCAATTTGAACGCTAACAAACTTCAAGCTTTTCTGCGGATGGCGCAGCGCGTGGACGAACGCGATACCGCAAACCCCACAGCGTCTTTGCAGGTGGCGGCTTTGTCGGAAACTTTGGGTCAACTGCTGGATTTGCCGGCTTTGCAGTTGCGGAGGCTGCGGCTAGCTGGATTGCTATTTCGAGTCGGCTTAGTTTCGGCCCCGAATGAGGTGTTCGATCGCACTCCCGATGCTTTTGACCCAGCAACTTTCTCATTTTGGCGCGATCGCAGTTTCATTGGTTCCCAATTGCTGCAAGCAATGCCGGAACTAGCACCTGTGGCGGAAATTGTCAAGCACCAACTCGAATATTGGGACGGCAGCGGCAGACCAGAGGGTTTGCGAGCCGAAACCATACCCGTTGCTTCGCGGATTTTGGGGTTGGTGGCTGATTTTCAAGAATTGACTCAACCGCGTGGCGATCGTCCGGCTTTGAGTTTGAGCGAAGCTTTGGAACAGTGCCGCAAACTGTCGGGCACTCGCTTCGATCCGGCTTTAGTTGAAAGTCTCAGCAACGTCGTCAGACTGACAGAAATGGGTTTGATGCAGTTACCGAACCGTCCGAGCCAACTGCCTAACGTGTGGTTGGAGGATTTGGGCGATCGAACGACCGCGACCGCTCCGGCATTATAAAATAACTCGACTGTTGACTGTTGACTGTTGACTGTTGACTGTTGACTGTTGACTGTTAACCAACAACTGACAACCAACAACTGACAACTGACTAATGACTAATGACCTCGAAGCCATACGCAAAGGCAAAATTTTGATGTTGGCCGGCACTGATTTAGCCGGCAAAGACTTAGCCGGAGCCGATCTCGCCGGTGCTAATTTGTCTCAAGCCAACTTGAGTGGAGCTAATCTCGCCGGCGCTAACTTGCAGCGGGCCGTATTGCGAGCCAACCTCCGAGGCGCTGACCTGAGCGGCGCTGACTTGCGAGGCGCAGATTTTCGCAATGCCGATTTGCGGGGAGCTTCCTTCGCTAACGCTTTAGTCCGCGACGCAAGTTTTGGGGGTGCTTTTTTGACGGGGACATCCATCGGCAATTTGGATTTGAGCGGTGTGGATTTGCGCGGTGCCGATTTGCGGGGCGCTGCTTTGGCTCGCGCAATTTTGCACTCCGCCGATTTGAGCAATGCCAATTTGTCCGGCGCTGATTTGTCGGGAGCGGACTTGGAAGAAGCGATCCTGAATGGAGCCGTACTGCGCGGCGCTAACCTGACGGGGGCTAATTTGCTTTGCGCGTTGATCGAACAAACCCTTTGGGATGGAGCTTTGCTCGATCGCGCTTGTCTCCAAGGCACCCCCCTGAGCCCTTAAATTTCAACAATGTTGTTTAGAAGACCGACAAAAAAACAAGATCTGCTTATGAAGTGAATAAGCACAAGCGATTTTTACATTTCTTAATATAGGGTTATAATGGCGACTGTAGATGAGCAAACGAATAAATGGTAGCAGCTTTGTTTAGCAGTACATCCTTTCAAGGTCAAAGTGGCGATCGCCTTGTTAGTAAAGTAGCAGGAGCTGCGATCGCAGCCTTATTCAAGCGTTCAGAAAAGGCCGAGGCCAACATCCGAGTCGAACCAGTAGCCAAACTCTTGCAGGGAAGCATCGACGGTTTCGACTTCGTTGGCAAAGGTATGTTGATGTACAACGGCCTTCGCATAGAAGTGATGGAACTCTACCTGCAAGCACTCTCCATTGATTTTGGAGCGATTTTTGCAGGTCAAGTGAAATTGCGGCAGCCTACCCAGGCAAATATGCGAGTAGTCTTAAGTCGATCGGATTTAACCACCTCATTCAATACACCTTTTGTAGTTGAAAAACTCCAGAAGCTGAAGTACCAAGAGCAATCTCTGAACTTTCAAAACACTGAAGTCAGCTTCGGAACCGACAAATCAATCCGGCTTCAGTCCGAAATTACCGTAGGCGAGGCCAGCGAACCCGTCAACATAGATATTACAGCTCAATTGCAAGTAGAAGACCGACGTAAAATCCAATTTGTCAGCGTTACTTACGGCGGTGACGGGCAAGCAGTAGACTTGGGTCAAGCTATAATTGCCCACGTAAATAACTTGCTAGACTTAGACAAATTTGCCTTAGAAGGCACTCAACTGCGAGTAGACCGCTGCCGAGTTCAGAACGACGAGCTGGTTTTCTACGGTTGGGCTGGTATCGAACAGTTCCCCAAAGGCAAGCGCTAAACCTCAGCAGGCTGAGGTTTGCCCAGCCATCTAGTTTGGAAAAAGAGCATTTTTCAGTTAGCAAACAACCCGCACCGGCGGGTTTTGCTTTAGATTTTAGATGGGAAGAAAAATCTAAGATCTAAAATCTCACATCTAAAGTCGATCGACGCAAAATCAGCACTGAGGTTGATTCGGTCGGGCAAATTATTTTGATAGATTTAAATAATAAATTAAACCACCCTCAAGAATAAAGATGCTAGGATTTTATTTATTTTGTATCTACGTCGCAGTCTTGTCCGTATTTGCCGGGTCGAACCACCGCCGGTCTGAGAAATGGTGGGTAGAAATTGTCACCGATTTGCCCCACTGTACCTACTATTTTGGCCCCTTCGACACCGACAAAGAAGCTTCCAGCAATACTCCCGGCTACATAGAAGACTTGGAAAGCGAGGGAGCCAAAAGGCTTAGCATCCGCATCAAACGCTGTCAGCCTTCGCATCTTACCATTTGCGAAGAAGAATTCTCAGAAACTGTAGCAATTTAAGGATGTTGAGTTTTGAGTTAACTCAAACCTCAACAATAATATAAACACACTCTTCTTCTACTCCTTACCTTGCCGACTTTGTATGTCTAGCAGTCACTTACAGCCACCCAGTCTAAAACTCTTCTCCACCGAAATGCTGATTTTAGACAGCACCAACTCTCAAAAATTACCTGCGTCAAATCAGCACTAAGGACGAGCCGATCAAGTTATTTGCCCGGATAAGTTGAGAAGAGTAAACACTGCTTAACTTGTTGCAGAGGTGAATTATGTTTGAAATTTATATGTTCGGTATGTTCCTGGCGGCGGTTTCGATACTGACTCAACCGATGGCCAGCGGTAGAGGTCGCGAGTGGTGGGTGGAAGTTGACACAGATTCGCCCAAGCACACCTATTACTTTGGCCCCTACGACAGCAAGGATGAAGCTTCTAATAACACTAACGCCTACATCACAGACTTGGAAAAGAAAGGAGCTAAAAACATTAGCATCAACATCAAGCAAGGTCGCCAACCAAGTCAGCTAAAAGCTAGCGAAGAGTCTTGAGAAAGTGGAATGCTCAACTATGAATAGGTTTATCAACCTAAATCTCCTCGGGCGCGGGTTCACCAATATCGATGAGTTCAGAGCCAGGATATTTGTAAACCCGCCTAAACCCAAGGGATGATTCGCTCCTCTTCCTAATTTTGTTTTGTACGAGCAATGCAAGTTTTTTCAAAGTAGCGCTTGGTTTAAATTGCTCCGGGGATTAAAAGTGCGATTGGCTTTGATTTTTTCATAGCATTCGCGTTCTACAGTGCTAATTTCTTTCGGTGTCACGATCGCAATTTTTACCAACAAATCAGTCCGCTCGTTTTTCTTGGGTTTCGGCCATCCTTTGCCCCGCAACCGCAAAGACTGACCCGAACGAATCCCGGCGGGAAATTTCACATTGATCATACCTTCAGGCGCCGGCACTTCAATTGAAGCTCCCAACACCGCTTCGTCGGGAGTTATCGGCACTTCGCAGACCAAATTCTCTCCCTCAAACTGGAAGAAAGCATGAGGCAAAACTTCTAATTTTAGGTACAAATCTCCCTGTTGCTTGCTGTACGGGTCAACTTGGCCTTTGCCTTTTACCCGAATTTTACTGCCGGTTTTCACTCCGGCTGGAATCGAAACTTCGCCCGTGGCGACTCGCTTAGAAGTTCCCCGAAATGCTTCCCCTAGAGTCAGGGAAATGGCGACCTCGGTGTCGAGAGAGCTTCCGGCGGTGCGGTTTTCGTACCCCGCGAAATCTTCAAAGCCGCCAAACCCGGTGGGCCCGCCGCTGCTGGTGCGGTAGTTACTGTAATTCCACTTACCGTTGCGGCCACCACTAGCGCCCGGGCTACCTGCGCGGCCGAGCAAGGCATTGATAAATTCGTCAAAACTGCCGTACTCGCTGAAGTCAACCCCGCCAAAGTCTACAGTCGTACCGCCCCCGCCTGGCGGCCATCCGCCTGGAGTTGTGGCAGCTTGTTTCCAGTATTGACCGTATTGGTCGTATTTTTTGCGTTTTTCAGGGTCAGAGAGCACTTCGTAAGCTTCGTTTACTTCTTTAAAACGAGCTTCGGCTTCTTTGTTGCCGGGGTTCATGTCCGGGTGATATTTGCGGGCTAGTTTGCGGAAAGTTTTTTTAATTTCGTCAGAACTGACACTTTTGTTGAGTCCCAAAATAGCGTAATAGTCTTTAAAATCTGTTGCAGCCATTAACCAATCCCCTCTTTATTAGTTGTTATTTGTTAGTTGTTAGTTGTTAGAAAGAATAAATCCCAAATTAGCCGCAGGATGGCGCATTAGTATAATGCCAGGAGCCGAAGTGCCTGCGGCATCTCATTCAAATTATAGGTTATCAAAGGTTTGGACTCGATCGAGTTCGGTTGTTGCTTGGCGTTCGATCGCAATTTCCGCACTCCGCTGCTGTTTAAGATTTTATAGCATTCGGCTCTCTCGTGCTGAAGGGAGCCGGAGCAGCCGCCTCTAGAAATGCTTTTGGCATTCGACAGCAAAAACAATGCTTTCATCAATTAAGAACGTTTTTACCATCTGAGCCGTTGCTATACCTGTGAGCTTTGAGACGGTGAAACTCCTGCGGCGCAAGCTTTTGGGGAGTTATGAGGCTTAGGGCTTTCGGGAGGCGGCAGCCCGATTGAGGTGAGGCGGGAAAAGCTGCTGCTGTTGCGGGCGCGAGTCCAGGAGGGTTGTCTGGCGCGGACGATCGATCTTTTTTTAGTCTTTTTTTCCGGGGCGCGGTGCGATGGCTACGCCCCGGCTTACGCCTACAAACTTCTCGATATGAGCTTTATCACCCAATCCCAATCTTAGCAGGTTTTCATCAGCAAGTTCGGTCAAATCTGGTGTCTGAATTGTGACTATATAATACCCTAAATTGCGCCGTTCTTCCACAAAATTTCTAGATGTTTTTTATTCACCCCAGACCCGTACTATACAATTTTATTTTTACGACCTCTGAATAGATTTTAAGCCAAGTAATATAACATAAGTTCTCTCCTGTCTGTTAGCTACATCACACACTTTTATAAAACATTAAGATAGGATAGTAGAGCGATAAGCTTTTAACGCTACCAGGGTCATAACATTATGAATTATTTGCTAAGTTGGCCTTGCGGCTGCTGCGACGATTGGAAAGATAGTTCCGAGAGTTCTGTGTTACTCAGAAACGGGCAGCGCATTTGTCAGTCGTGCTACCAGCGCAAATACAAGAATCAGAAGCTATTCGCCAGACGCAGGCGATCGGACATATCTATATCACGGCAGACAGTAACAGAGACTGTCGCTTATTGATAATGCGCGAGCCTTTAAACAAAGCCAACTATTTCGACAACCTCGCATCAGCGGTGAAAATTAATAATCAACAAAAAAAAGAATGAATTTCGTCATCAGTCATCAGTCATCGGTCATTGGTGATCTGTCACTAATTTACTTATTTATCATCAGTCACTTGCTGAGAGGTAACAGATTTTAACTTAAAAAACTAATGACTGACGACTAATGACTAATGACTAATAACTAAATGATAGTTCCATCAGGAATCGTGGCATTTTTCAGAACTACGATAATGCCGCTGCGGATGTAAAAACCTTGGTTTTCGCGGTTGGCTTCTTCCACTCCGTCTTTATTAATTATTTGAACATTGCGGCCGATGCGGGCATTTTTATCCACAATCGCGCGCCGAATTGTAGTATCTGCACCGATACCGAGGGCGACGCCGCCGCTGTCCAAACTCGAATGCCGTTCGGCGTCGGGTTCGTAGAAGTCAGCACCCATGACTAGAGTGTCTTGAATCGTACATCCAGCTTCAATGCGCGATCGAACTCCCAACACAGAATGGTCAATCCGGCACTGTTTGAGAATGCAGCCTTCAGCAATAATCGATTCCGTCACGTGAGTATCTAAAAGCTTAGTCGGCGGCAAGAAACGCGGGCGAGTATAAATCGGCGCATTTTCATCGTAGAAACTGAAAGGCGGCTTAGGCTGTTTTGTCAGAGCCAAGTTAGCATCGTAAAAAGCCTCAATGGTTCCGATATCTTCCCAGTAATCGTCAAACAAATAAGCTTGAACGTTGTGGTCTTTTGCATTATTCGGAATAATCTCTTTACCAAAATCTGTTTGGTTGGGAGATTCCTTCAGGAGTTTAATCAGAACTTCTTTTTTGAAGACATAAATCCCCATCGAAGCAATGTAAGGACTTTCCTGAGCCTGCTGCGGTGTCAGTCCCAGTTTAGTAGTATCCACCTGCATTTGTTTGAGCGCATCGCCTTTTGGCTTTTCGCTGAATGAAATAATGCGACCGTTGTCGTCGATTTTCGTCAAACCAAAATCCGAGGCCCGCTTCTCGTCCATTGGCAAAACCGAGAGGGTGATATCGGCGTTGGTTTCGCGGTGTCTCTGCACAAACTTCTGGTAGTCCATGCGGTAGAGGTGATCGCCCGAAAGAATCAAGTATTCGTCAACGTCCCACTCTTCTAGCAGCCAGAGATATTGGCGAACTGCGTCGGCTGTCCCTTGAAACCAGTTGGGGTTTTCCTGAGTTTGCTGGGCGGCGAGCACCTCGGCAAATCCGTCGGTGAAGCCGGAAAACTGGTAGGTGCGAGCGATGTGACGGTTGAGGGATGCGGAGTTGAATTGGGTGAGGACGTAGATTTTGACTATTTCCGAGTTGATGCAGTTGCTGACAGGAATATCGATGAGGCGATATTTGCCTGCGAGGGGAACTGCGGGTTTGGCTCGCAGTTTGGTTAGGGGGTAAAGGCGGGTGCCTACACCGCCACCGAGGATGATGGCTAAAACTTTTTTCAAGGAACTTTCTCCCTAGGGTCGATTAACTCTCCAAGTACAGTGTCGGATGGTGAGGGCTTCTTGACAAGGGGGGGGAGCAAGGAAGTTTTGAGTTTTGAGTGATGAGTTGAGTCGCTTACCCACAAACCGGGTTGTTTAATCCAAATACTTCTTCACACCCTCAATAAGAGTTAAAAAAAACCGGTTTAGAAGAGTTGGAGTGTGGCCGGGGCTGGAGTTATGGCTTTTGAGTTATGAGTTTAAATACCCCTCAATCAATAATGGATATTTTAAAAATTTGGGAGTTGTGAGTTAAAACACCCCTAAATAAATAAGGGCAGTTTAACAAAAGAATAAGGTTCGGGGTTTTGGCTGTTAATTACAAATTTTTTGGGTAAATTCCCCGTTTTGGCAATTTCTCGATCGAGGCTCATGGGGCTGTTGTTCTTTTTCAAGGCAGGTCGATGATCGCGCCGCCACGCCCGCTGACGCTCTGTATGAGCCCTTCTTCGCGCTCTGGTTCTGCTGGAATTTGATCCGGTTCTTTTGGCTGGCGCTCCTGTTATCTGAGTTTGTCCGACTCCACACCAGTCAGAAAGCGCCGCCCGCCGGGACGATAAATTTTTAGGTAGAGTCAGTTTTCCATCTTGGATTGAGTGCAAATTTGTGTAATTTTTTACAATTTGTCGATCGACAAAATGGGATAAAGTGTCTATTCTCTACCAAAAGTTAGATTCCCTAGAAACCTCTGCTACTGTAGCCTAAGCCGTAAAAGCTAGAAAAAGTGTATGCAAATTCAAACGCCGGACTGGGTTAAAAACGCAGTATTCTACCAAATATTCCCCGATCGCTTCGCCAAAAGCAAACAGCCTCGCAAACGCATGCTGCAAAACTTCATGTGGGAAGAATGGCACGCAATCCCCACCCTGCAAGGCTACAAAGGCGGGGACTTGTGGGGCGTGATGGAAGAGCTAGACTACTTGCAAGACTTAGGCATTAACGCAATTTATTTCACCCCCATATTTCAGTCGGCCAGCAATCACCGCTACCACACCCACGACTACTATCAAGTCGATCCGATGTTGGGTGGCAATCCGGCTTTTAAAGAGCTTCTAGACGCAGCTCACGATCGCAATATCAAAATCGTCCTAGACGGCGTATTCAACCACGCCAGCCGCGGCTTTTTCTTCTTCCACGACATCCTCGAAAACGGCCCCGGTTCTCCTTGGCTCGATTGGTTTAAAATTGAAGGCTGGCCGTTATCTGCCTACGACGGCAATTTTCCTGCTAATTATGCCGGTTGGGATGGGAATCGAGCCCTTCCTGTATTCAATCACGAGAATCCAGAAGTGCGAGAATACATCATGGAAATCGCCGAATATTGGATTAAATTCGGCGTCGATGGCTGGCGCCTGGACGTTCCTTTTGAAATTAAAACCCCGGGATTTTGGCAGGAATTTCGAGACCGAGTTAAAGCAGTTAATCCCGAAGCTTATATTGTGGGCGAAGTTTGGGAAGATGCGACAGAATGGCTCGACGGTACTCAATTTGACGGGGTAATGAATTATCTTTTTGCTGCACCGACTATTGCTTTTGCAGCGGGCGACAGGGTTGATTTAACTCAAATTGAAGGCCGTGCTTACCATCCCTATCCGCCGCTTTTTGCTAAAGAGTACGGCGACAAAATTCAGCAGGTTTTGGAAATGTACCCGTGGCCGATACAGCTAACTCAACTTAATTTGTTGGCCAGTCACGATACTGCGAGGTTGTTAACAATTGCAGGAGGCGATAAAGCTAGCGTCGAACTCGCAACTTTGCTGCTGTTAACTTTTCCCGGAGCTCCTAGCATTTATTACGGCGATGAAGTTGGTTTGCCCGGAGCTCTCGATCCCGATTCTCGCCGCGGTTTTCCCTTAGAAGCTCGCTGGGAACTTGATGTTTTAGATTACCACAAGCAGTTGATAGCTTTGCGGCACAAATACGCGGCCCTCCGCACTGGTTCGTACCAAATTCTGTTTGCTGAAAGAACGGTTTACGTTTTTGCCCGAATTTTGGGGGATGAGGAAATAGTTGTTGCTGTCAATGTCGCGACCGAAGAAGCTAATATTAGCTTTGAGCCAGCTAATCTGAAATCTCCTCACGATAAATTGCTGTTTGGTAAAGGCGAGTTTGTTTGGAAAGGTGACGGGGAAACTCGCCTTTTAGAATTGATGCTGCCGGGGCGCTCAGGATTGATTTTAGGTTCGGATAATTAGTTCAGCAATTACGCAAGTGTCACGATCCAATCGACTTTTAGGGTGCGTCAGACCGAGTTATGGACGGATGAGCGATGGTTTGGACTCTGACGCATCTTACTCATTGTAACACTTGCGTAAGTTCTCTAGTTTAAAATGTAAGGTGCGCCCATAAGCACCCTACTAAATTTAGAAATGCCACAAGTTTGATTATGCTGCAACCAATGCTGGTATTAGCACCGCATCAATGATATGAATGACGCCATTGTCGGCAAGAATATCTGGAGTGATAACTTTAGCATCATTGACTTTAATGCCGTCAGAAGTATCAATTCCTACCACAGAACCTTCCACTGTTTCAGCAGAACTTAACTCAAGCAAGTTCTCAGTTAGTACCTCGCCAAACAGAATGTGATAGGTCAGAATTTTCTTGAGCTTGGGTATGTCTTCCAGCCAAGAGGCAATAGTGTTCGTAGGAATTTTGGCAAATGCCTCATCAGTTGGTGCTAAGACGGTGTAGGGGCCCGGACTTTGCAATAAATCTAACAAACCAGCCGCTTCAATAACAGTCACGAGGGTTTTGAAAGAACCGGCATTTGTGGCAGTCTCGACAATATCAGCCATGATGTTTTTCAGGAGTGCAAATAGCAGAAAATGAATCAGAGGCGACAATCATTTTAGCAATTTACAAATAGCAGAAAATGAATCGGAGGGATGATGATTATTTTAGCCATTATAAGTTAATTCGGTTGCCGGCCCTGATGGCTCGGCGCGATCGACCTTTGTGGCTTATACTTGGGTCGCCTCCTCCCCTTTGCGGAAAAACTGCTTTAAAATCTCTCCGGGCTCTCTGTCCCAGGTGTCGATATGTTCGTAAATTAAGCCGTCTTTATCCAGTTTATAAGTAGAGTAGCCGTTAAAAAAAATCCGAGCTTTCCAGGGAACCCGCAGTGTCCCACGAACAGTCCAATTTGCCACAATAGTATCAGGGGCTGTCTGACCTACGTCGTGCAGGTCGAAGTAAATCTCGTTAAAGAATAGCTGCCCGTGAAATCGCAGAGTCCAAAAAATAATGCGATAGTTGATTTTTCCTTTAAATTTGTTAACAGGGTCTTGAAAATAAACATCTTTTGTGTAGATGTCGTAGGAGATGTCTTTCTCAAAAAGCGTCGGGAGATCCGCTTTCAGGGTGTCTACCGCTTGTTCTACCTGCATTTGATATTCGATCGCGCTCAAACTACCACCTTGTGACAGTATTAATTTATAACTTTAATTGACATCCTCACCGGGCTTACGCCACGGTGATTCCAAGAATCACTTCTTAGATATTTCTGCTTCATCGCAACTGCCATCAGACTTATGCCTATCCGGTCTTACGTTCGCTCCACAGACTTTCACCGCAAGCCCTGCGGCAAGAATGTTTTGTGCGGCGTTGATATCTCGGTCATGGTGTGCGCCACAATTCGGGCAGTCCCATTCACGAATATTCAACGGCAGTTTTTCAACGATGTGACCACACTTGCCACATCGCTTAGAACTCGGAAACCATCGGTCAATTTTGACCAACGTGCGACCGTACCAGTCACACTTGTATTCAAGCTGCCTGACCAACTCACCCCAACTTGCGTCAGTGATAGAAAGAGCAAGCTTCCGGTTCTTGACCATATTCTTCACAGCCAAATCTTCGACGGCAATCGTTTGATTTTCACGTACCAATCGAATCGTCAGCTTGTGAAGAAAATCCTTTCTGGCATCAGCAATTTCTTGATGCACCTTTGCAACTTTGAGCCGTGCTCTGTGGCGATTGTTGGACCCTTTCTGCTTTCGACTCAATGCCTTTTGAGCTTTCTTCAGTTTGTGGCGTTTTGCATTAAAACCTTTGGGATTGGCAATCTTTTCACCGTCACTCAAAGCAACCAGACTTGTGACACCCAAATCAACCCCAATCTCGTTGGAGCATGGAAGCAATGGTTCAATCTCAACATCCACCAGCAAAGAAACTGTCCATCTTCCAGCAGCCGAGAGCTTCACCGTGATAGTTGTTGGTGTTGCGCCTTTGGGCAATTCTCGACTCCAGCGAATCGGCAACGGCTCAGAACACTTGGCAAGGAACACTTGCCCGTTTCTGAACTTGAATGCAGATTTGGTAAACTCTGCACTCCCACCGTTTCGTTTCTTCTTGAAGGTTGGATATTTCGCCCGTCCGTCAAAGAAATTCGAGAACGCTTTCTGAAGATGTCTCAATCCTTGCTGCAATGGTACACAGCTAACCTCCGACAGAAATTGCAAGTCATCTTGCTTTTTCCATTCAGTCAACAATGCCGAAGTATCGCTGTAACCGACTCGTTTTTTCTCGTCGTACCAAGCCTGTGTTCTCACAGCCAGGGCGCGATTGTAGACCAAACGAGTACAGCCCATCGTGCATCTGAGCAAGGTTTCTTGCTCAGGCGTGGGATAGAAGCGGTACTTAAAGGCTCTCTGTGTCATGTCTCACATTATAGCAATTATTCCGTGAGATATCTAGGTTCTAATGTAAAGCCGTGCTAGAAGCACGGGGTTTCCACCCACAATTTTCGATGGATAATCTCGATCGGCAGCGGGAGGAGAAAAAAATTGATACTTCAACCAGCTCTAATCTTACCTCTAATTATATTGTCCGCCTCGGCCTTTCTGCTGACCCGGACTTGCGACATCGAAACCTTGGCACAGATTTGACAGAACACCCCCACTCCTCTGAAATTCTCGCAGAAATCAACAGCGGCAAGCTGTTGATGGTAGATAGCCGTCGCCGGAACGGCCTAATTTTGATTAAACATTTCCACGCGGAGTTTGCCGGGCCTGGGGCTGCCGTTGGGGGCGCTTTTGATGTTGACTCTCAGCAGGCGATTCCTGTGGGCGATTTTTGTTTGGTTTGCCCTCAATCTCCCGAAGAAATACAGAAAGCTTTTGGAATTCGGCGGCAGTGGGTGCGGTTAATGGAACAGTTAACGGCAAAGCCGGCAGCTTTGGAACGCGCACAAATGGTTTTAACTCAGTTTGAACAATATTTGGATTCGGAAACTGTGGCACACATTCCCGATGAAGCTTTGGCACTTTTAGTAGGCGTATTTCCCCAAACCATTCGGGCGGCACGGCAAGGAAATGATCAGTTATAAATTGGTGTAGATACCTTATGCTGCGATCGCGCTGCTACAAGCTCCACTCGGCATTCTGCAAAACGACTCGATAGCCATCTGGGTCTTCAAAGGTCACTCCATCTTTGTCCCAGTAGGGATTGTAGGAGTTTACAGGCTCAAATCCCATTGCTTTCATTCGCTCAACAGCCTGCTGCCATTCTTGTTGGTTAGGAAGGTAAAAGACGATAAGATTGTCTTGAGTTGGAGCGCCACCTACAATATGTCCCCGTTGATGGATGAATTCAAAGTGGTGGCTTTCTCCTGGCATCCCAACCATTACTCCGTCAAAACCTTCATGGTTTTCAAAACCATCGAGGATTTGCAGCCCTAAACCCTCTGTGTAGAAATGAACAACTCGATCGAGGCAATCCGTTGGACGAGCAACCCGTAAAACCTTTCCTTGAAGCATATATATCTTCTCCAAAGTTATTTTTGTGTTAAGCAGAAACTGGATACCTAATATTATGAGTTATCAAAAATTTCTCCTATTCGATCGACTGTCCGCTGATTTTCCTCCGGGCTACCCACCGTAATTCGCAAACCTCCTCCAGTATGCCTAATTAAAGTACCTCCCTCTTTTAGCTGCTGCATGATTTGTTTGTGTTCCTGTTCGGCAGATTCGCCCTCGTCGGTTTTCACCCGCAGGTAAACGAAGTTAGCCGCACTCGGCCAAACTTGCAATTTTTGATGCTGAGTTAGCGCTGCAATTAATTTGGCTCTTTCTGATAGAGTTTCGGGAATGGTTGCTAGCAATAACTGCCGCTGCGCTAGAGCTAACTCGGCTGCAGTTTGGGAGAAACTGGGAAGGTTGTAGGGGAGGCGGATTTTTTCTAAGGTGGCTGTGAGTTCGGGATGGGCGATCGCATATCCGACTCTCATTGATGCTAACCGAAATGCTTTGGAAAATGTTCGCAAAATTATCCAATTCGGATGATAGTGCAATTGGTATGCTAAAGTATTTTGGCTGAATTCAAAATAGGCTTCGTCAATTACTACTAATATCTCTTCGGGTAAAGTTGACAACCATTCTATTTCATCTGCTGTCAAAGCATTGGCTGTGGGGGAATTGGGATGAACGACAAAGACGGCGCGCACGGGGGGATTTTGGTTTTGGCTGATCGCCCTTTTAGCAGCCTCGATATCTATTTCAAAATTTTCCTCTTTCCGCTGAGCACTCACAACGGGAATGCCGAGGGTTTGGGCGATTATTCCATACATCGAAAAGGTGGGATTCGCAACGAAAATAGAGCCTGCGCCGCCCAAGCAAGTAGCTATTAAGATGGATCTAATTAGTTCGTCGGAACCGTTGCCCACAGAAATATTGTCGGCTGTAATGGCGGTTTTTGGCAGTGTAACCCCCCCTAGCGGGGGGATTGTGATTGATTCATTGACGTATTGGGCGATCGCCTCTTTGAGCGCTGCGTGGCCTCCGTCGGGATAGCGATTTGTCTCAATTAACTGCTGGTAAGTCCAAGCTAGCTTTTTTTTTAATTCTTCTGGCAAGTCGTAGGGGCATTCATTGGTATCGAGGCGATCTAGTACACTTTCCGAGTGTGCTGATTCTCCTGACGCGCCCCCCGGATGGGGAGTGTATGCAGTAAGTTCGGCTAAGTCTTTTCGGATAAAGGGAAGCATGGTATGATTTTAAACTTTTGATTTAGATTGTCACCTTACAAAGCAAGGCAGAAGGCAAAAGTCAAGAAAAATTAAGAAGGCAAAAATTTTCATTTTTTACCTCCCTGCTGAAATTTCTGCCTAATGCCGACTTACTTCTGCTGTATCAAAGGCGTCTAAACTTAGGATATAGCCTTTTCTATCTCGAAAGCAAGAGGAGAGAGGGAAGTGATTTTCTGTCGCTCGATTGATGCGTCGGCTGCGGCAAATTGATTATTTTGATAAAGTAACTGCTGATATTTGGAAACCGAGTATGAAAGTCAAGCCTTCCGATATATCTAAAAATGCCGCCGCTACCCTCATAGCTTTGAGTTTGGCTGTTCTCCCTTCAGCTATGCCTGCCTCCGCTCAAACTAACTCAGCTCCGGCACAGAACAATACTGAGTCTAATGGAGTTGTTCTAGACAGAACTCCCCTTCAAGAAAGCCAAGAAGACAACAATCATTGGGGTGCTTTGGGTTTGTTAGGCATCCTCGGTTTGGCGAATCTGTTTCGCAAGGATGAACCCAAACGCTACCGCGATCCGATGGGCGAATAATTTTTTTTAAAAGGGCGATCCTCTTCGAGGGTTCCGCTAACGCACAAGCCAAAAACCTAATCAACCATCGTGGATTCAGAAACCGGGTTTTTTACCGAAAGACGGGATTATTGCCTTTAATCAGAGCAAAAAATCCGGTTTCTTTGATATTGATGGGAATTTTTCCCACCCAGTTTACTCAATCACGCCACAAAGCAATCCCGCCCAATAAACCGCTCACATTTGGTACTATTTTAACCTGTGGCGGCAACTCAAAAGCAATCTTTTTAGTATTGCCACCGCCGATGTAAATGCGATCGCAGTTAAAGAGATTTTGCACAGAGGTGAGCGCTTTTTCCAGACGGCGATTCCATCTTTTGGAACCCACTATATCTAATGCCGATCGCCCTAATTGCTGTTCGTAACTTTCCCCTTTACGAAAAGGGTGATGTCCTAACTCTAGATTTGGCACCAAGACACCATCGACAAATAAGGCAGAACCGAAACCGGTGCCAAGGGTAATTACTAATTCTACCCCCGTCCCAGCAATTGCTCCCAATCCTTGAATATCGGCATCGTTAGCCACTCGCACAGGTTTCCCCAAGCGATCTTTGAGGGTAGTTTCTAGGTCAAAATCTATCCAAGACGGATCTAAATTCACTGCAGTTTTGATGACGCCTAGACGCACGACGCCGGGAAAACCGACGGATACTCGGTCAAATTCCCCTTGTCCGCTGGCTAAAGAGGCGATCGCCTCTAGTACGGGTTCCGGTTTCGGTGGTTGAGGCGTTTCTAAACGGCTGCGTTCCGTTTGGGGTTCGCCTTCATTGTCCAACACCATAACTTTGATGCCGCTTCCGCCAATGTCAACGGCTAAGGTGCGAGTCGATCGATCTTGTTCAGTCATTTGATTGTTGAGACTTGCAAGTTGGTAAAATTTTAATTTTTGAATTGGCAAAACTTTTGAATCGCTTCCCACATTTCCGCTAGGAAAGTTCCCACAGAATGATCATCTTCTAATTCGATTAATTGCACCGAGGGACGGTTAGCGGCAAAATTTCTGCTAGCTGTTAGAGTCGATAGGGGCATTTCTACACCTACCTCTACTTCAGAACCGGACGTGAGACGCTAGAGTCGAGGGGGATGGTCGGGTAAGGTTCGAGAGTCACCTCTGTCCCCTCCCCTAAGAACGCAGCATGAGAGTTTCCAGCTCACTGCGCTCAAGCTTTGCTTCAAGCCCGTTTCAATTTGGTTTTTGAATGTACCTGCTTATGGCACGTTTTGTGCAGGTGTTCAAGGTTTTCTACGTCGTCTAGTCCACCTTGAGCCACAGGCACTCTGTGATGGGTTTCTAACTCCTCATCATTGAATAAAGGTTCACCGCACATAGGGCCTTTCCAATTTTGAGCCTGAGCTACCAAGTAATACTTGGAGTTCTTCTCCCAGTGTGATTTGCCTTGTTTTTGGTGACGTTTTTCCCAGTATTCTTTGAGTGAGGGGTCGTCTGGAGATGCGTTACCACGTACCTTTATATGACGCTCAATAGACGTGTCTGCTATGGGGTAGAGACTAATAATCTTCTCTTTCCCCTGGCGGCCGCTAGTATAAGTGGCGAACGTCCATTTGTTGCCTTTAATAGTATGGAAGTAACGCTTCCGTACCCATGAGGTGTTTTTGTTGGGGTGTTTACGCTTGCACCACCGCCAAAGGTATTCCCACACTCTTGATTTTATGTAGGAGAAGGTTTCTTTGCTAACTACCCCTTTGTAGTAATTAGCAAAACCTCTGAGAATAGGATTGAGTTTACTTATAACCGCTGCTTGTGTCGCTCCATTAAGACCTTTGATTATCTCTCCAATCCGCTGGCAAAAGTCGAGGACTTTCTGTTTGGACGGTTTGATTAACAGTTTACCGTTATAGTGTCTATGGTTGAACCCAAGGAAGTTGAAACCATCTTCCATTGACGTGATTATCGTCTTCTCAGGACTGAGTTCAAGTCCTCGTTCTGACATCCATTGTTGAATCTGAATTTGGGTCTTTTCAAGACTTTCCTTGTCTCTAGCGGTAACAATGAAGTCATCCGCGTAACGCACCACACCAACTTTGGGATTGGTGGATTTTATGAATGTTTCTAATCCATGCAATCCGATGTTGGCTAACAGAGGTGATAAAACTCCTCCTTGCGGTGTACCCTGCTCAGTTGGGTTGTATTTCCCGTTGAACATAAATCCAGCTTTTAACCATCCTCTTATTAGTTCTCTGTGAGGGATATTACCAATACTCTTGAGGATGGATTCATGTGCAATGTTGTCGAAGAATCCCTTAATATCAGCTTCTAAAACCCAAGTATGTCTAGCATTAGGACTAGAGTTTAGTCTGATCCAGCTTTGTGCAATTGCATCTTGACAACTTCTTCCAGGTCGATACCCATAGGAATTAGGCTCGAACTGGGATTCCCATTCGGGTTCTAGCATATTCTTTACTATTGCCTGCATGACTCTATCCCTTACGGTAGGAATTCCGAGAGGGCGCATTTTTCCGTTCTTCTTGGGTATTGCTACCCGTCGTACTGGTTTGAAGTTTCCTCCTTTCCAAGAACGGACAAATTTTACTCGTTGTGTGGGAGTGTTTATCACCTCTTTATCAATCCCAGCAGTCTTTTTACCAGTGTTGGTTTGAGTAATTTGTCTTACAGACAGTAATAAGTTGGCGTAACTTCGTAACAATAACTTCTGCAAGCTTCGTAACTTGCGAAAGTTACCAAGTTGACGGACACGAAAGATTCTTTGACGTAGATTTCTAACAACCTTGGTCATCTGTCGCCAATTAATATCGCTCCAGTTCTCTAGCTGCTTCTTTTGTCCGTTTACTGTCATTTGCATGGCGGTATCTAACTTATCATTAGATGTGATTTCTTTGTCAGTTCATCTATCGTACAAAACCCAAGTGAAGTCGGCTTTTCCTTTCGGTCAGAAGCAAATTTTGAACTTCTATACAACCGATTACAGGCTGTCTTTCGCTTTTTCACTCATCCTCTATCCTCCGGAGAGTTCAGTCTTTGTTACCTCAGACTTACTACAAGTATTCGACCTCTTGTAGACTCTGTAGGACTTACCCTGTTTTGTCGTTTTAGTTGTCTGTTCTCTTTTAGGTGCTGCCTTTTCTGCGGTGGGATTATATTCACACGATTTAGAGAAGATAAAACTATAAATCTACCCACATACCTTTTGGTTAGAGCCTGTCAGCCTGATTTGGCTCTTTGGGCGATGACGCAGTTTAATCAGCAGTTCACTTTAGTTCACCTTATGAAAACTCCCCTTTGCTCCATTACCACATTAGGCTTGCAGTATCGGCTACTTTTGTGGTCTGCACTCCATCCTTTCTGTTACCATACCGGGACGTGACCGGACTCCAATGAGGAGTCTTTTACACAGGGGTAGAGGGTGTGAATCCTCTAGGGGAGTAGGCTCCCCGTACTAAAACGACCATTTCAGGTCGCGCTTACCATCCCGCCCCTCTCTTCCGAAACCGGACTTAAAAATTTTTCTTCATCCGGTTACTCAATGTGTTTCCTTTTGTCATTACAGGACTTCTGACTACCATCGCTGGCAGTCTTCCCATCCTGGCAATGCCGATGCAAGAGTTGTATGTAGGTTTTTCCACTCATCCTTGTCGCCTAGTGCTCTAGGGATTTTGTGGTCTATTTCTAATACATCCCATTCCTGAAAAAAGTGTAATTCGCACTCCTGGCATTTACCCTTTTTTTCCTTGAGCAACTTAGCCTTACGACTAGCATTTCAAGGTTTTTTAATAGTCGGGAACTCCAATAAACTGTGTCGCCGTCGTAGGGGCTTTTATCGCCATTAACTTTCACATAGCTGGTGCTACTGCTGCCAAATTCACTATGTTTAAGTAACCGAAGGGGATCATCCCCGTTCTTGGTTGCGAATACCCAGTTATTGCTGCCTATGGAAGTCCAGTATTTAATATGACCGGAGTTGATGCTTTCACACCGACGTTTTCCCCATGTACGAAGTTTCAGGTATGCGAGGTTATCTTGTTTGGTTAATACTCCAACGCTTTGGGCATCGGAGTTTGCGTAGTAGGAAGCCCATCCCCTTATTACAGGGTTGAGGTGTTTGATTAATGCCGCTTGAGGCGCACACCTATGTTTTCTGATGATTCTTCCAATCTCCTCTTGATGAACCTTACTCGCCTTCAGGGATGGGGTGAAGGGCGATATTTGCCAGTAACGGGGAAATGACCCCACCCTGTGGCGTACCCTCATACCCTTTTCCTAAAGTAGTCCTACAATTAGTCAAGGTCATTTTTGTAAGTTAGTACCCAAACACAAGGAAAAAAATGTTACTCCTGCGTCAAAATTGAGATTCGGGAAACAGAACAAGAACTAAAAGCTCTTCTGGGGAGAGAGAAAGACGCTCACCGCCACGAAAAATTGAAAGTTCTGTATAGGCTCAAAAGCCAAACGGTAGAAACCGTATTGTCTGCTGCTGTACGGTTAGGGAAACATCGTACCACAGTACAAAGATGGTTGTCTAGTTATCGACAAGGGGGAATAGAAAAATTGTTATTGCAGAAACCTCGTTCGGGAAGACCAAGAATCATGAATCCTGAAACTGTCGAGAGATTATCAAAGGAATCACAAGAACCCGAAGGATTCAGTAGTGACAAAGAAATACACCAATAGCTGACAAGCTGCTGTGAAGTAAAAGTGGCATACAGGACAGTACATTAGTGGGCAAGATATCGACTAAAAGGAAAATTAAAAGTACCGCATCCCGTGATTTAAAAACAGAAAACCGGGGCAGTAGAAGAATTTAAAAAAACTGTCATCTCTAATAAAAAGCAGTCGCTCGTCAGACTGAGAGCTTTTTAAATCAATGGAGAAAAGTGCGATATAGGAGTGAAGATGAAAGTCGAATTGGTTTGCATACAATTCAAAGAAGAAAGTTAACAGGTCGAGGCATACAATCGCAAGTAAAAGTGCAATGGAATTTTATTTGTTTCTGGCTGTACGGTGCAGTAGAAACACTAACAGGAGAGAGTTTTTTTACGAGTTTACGCATCTAGATATAGTATGCTTTGAGAAATTATTAGAGCTATTTGCCAGTAAGTATCCTAGGTATTTACATATAATACAAGTAGATAATGGAGGGTTTGATAACTCTTTAAATCTCAGTATACCAGAAAATGTAATTTTGCTCTTTGGGCCCGCCTACAGTCCGGAAGTAAATCCAATAGAAAGACTGTGGGGGTATGTAAAAAGACAATTAAAAGGGTTAAGATTTGAACACATAGAGGAGTTGAGAGCAGCGGTGCAAAAAGAGTTAAACAAGTTGATGAATGAAGTCATTGCTTCTTTGACGGGATAGCAATTCATTTTAGAGGCTATATCTGTAGCAGAACTTTAGGAAATTGGTATTATTTGCGATCGCACCCACCCTACAAATCAAAACTCTCTTCACCAATACTTCCCAGTTCCCCGCTACCCAGAAACTCTTCTTCCTCTAGTTCCTCACTCCCCGACTCGAAACTTTCCACCACAAACGGCAAACCAGCCGCCATCAAACCCCGTTGAATCAGTTCCGGCGTTTCCTCAAACAAAACAAATAGCGGATGAACAGCCTCCGCTTCATCGCTGTAAATATGTCTGTAGCGCTGCGGCATCACCCATTCGTAACCTTTATCCAGCCAAACTTGAGACTGCCGCCAGCGGCCAAGCAACTCAGAAAACTCTTCGCCCGGACGATGAATGAAAATCAAAATTTCCACTCCAATTTTAACTTTCCATTCAGGATCGCACATCAAAATCGCCAAATCGCAGGGCAAACAAACTGCCTGTCCGGGCGATATGCTAGTGCCGCTGCTTCCGGCATAAGAAACCCCGTCTCGCAAGCGGGCAATTGGCAAAGGAATTGTGATTAAACTCTCATGGGCGCGGCGGATACTCGGAATCATTTCCATGTAAACCCGATATTTTTTCAGCAGGGCGATCGCGGCAGAAGATTCGCTGTACTCTGCTAGTAAAGTCTCGTAATGTGATTGTTTAACAGACATTTTCAAACCAAAGAATATGTAATTACTAATTTGCTAATTGCTAATTGAGCGCTTCTCGTTACTAGGAAGACCCCATTGGTGACAACTTAAGCTCAAGTTCCCCGAAGGGGAGAACTTGAGCTTGCCTCCAGGCCTTGCTGTGTAACGCCAACAGCCATTGAAGCATTTATGGCTATGGGCTACAAATGTCTGGAGAATGTTTACAACCTTTTTATTTACAAGGTTTGAGCCATTTGCAGTCTCAAGATTCAGCCCAATACGATGCCTCTTTGTCATTTTATGCCGCTCGCCTGAACTTCATCAGAGCCAAAAAGGTAATCTGGTCTGTAACGTGTGACTCTGGGAGCAATTCTTGCAATCTGGCTGCGATCTCACTTCAGTTGAGGCGAACTGGTACATTCCGATGGCGAATATGATCTGGTATAGTACTTCGTTTTCCCATGTTGCTGGTCTATTCAAGAATCTAGCGTGTCTTCAGACCTGAGAGTGTCAATACCCCAAGCTCAAAATCACGATGCCGCAATCTTATAGCTCATAAGATTGATCATAAGTAGGACTTACGCATTGACAAAATAACCGAACAGTGCATTGATAAATAATTGTCGTCTCCTTTCTAAGTATGGAACAA